>CBDUSV010000010.1:0-21374 GCA_965369885.1 uncultured bacterium | reverse complement strand
TGGATGACGCCGAGCACGGCGGCGACGATGCCGAGCGCCGGCAGGCCGTCGGCCACGGTCTTCAGGGCGTTCGAAATCAGCAAGCATTCTTCGTGGTGGGTCTCGAGTTCCTCGTCGATCAGGGTTTCCATTTCATAGGGATTATCGGAACCCAGCACCATCATGCGCAGGTAATCGCAAAGGAACGTCAAGGCATGTTTGTCGTTGAAAAGGCCGGGGAACTTCTGAAATATCTCGCTCTCGTCGGGATCTTCGACGTGGGATTCAAGGGTCAGCATGCCTTTGGATTTCGCCTGCCTGAAAATCGTATACATCATGCTGAGAAGCTCGAGATAGGAGTCCTTGTCGTAGCGGGCTCCCTTGGCCATCTTGAGAATGGCGGGCGCCGTGCCCGCCAAGACCACTTTGGGATTGGCGATGATGAAGGCGCCGAGGGCGGCTCCGGCGATGATGACGAACTCGAAGGGTTGCCACAGCACCATCAAATGGCCGCCGAGGGCGATGAAGCCACCGAACACACTGATAGCAACGAGAATCACGCCGGCGATAAGTAACATCGGGCCCTCAAATTGCCGAAAACAACCAAGTTGGCTTGATGGCCCTTAGAGTTATCGATTTTGGTTAAAAAGAGGTTATTCCCTTGTCAGATAAGGGATAGTCACGCCTTGGAGGGCGCATTTGGGGCCATAATGGCCCTCATCACGGCCCTTTTGATGGCTCTGGCGGGGACCCGGGGCCGTCTCAGCCCATGATGCCGAGCTCCGTGAAGGGCAGGAAGTCCACCAAATCGCCACGGCTGAAGCTGGTCAGGTCCTCGGGAAGTTCGATGAATCCGTCCGATTCGGTCAGCGATGTCAGGATGCCGGAGCCCTCCCGGGGGAAGCGCCGCACCCATTTGCCGCCGTCCTCGCCGGTGATCAGGGTGGCGCGCAACCATTCGCGCCGGTCGGGCTTCTTGGAGAAGTCGAAATCGGCCTTGATCGGGTAGCTCACCGGATCATGCCATGTCCCGCCGCCAAGCACGCCAAGCGCCGGGCGGGAGAAACGCAACAGGCACAGCGCCGCGGCAACCGGGTTGCCGGGAAGACCGATGAACACCGCGTCGCCGATCTGGCCGAAGGCCACGGGGCGTCCCGGCTTGATGGCGAGGCGCCACAAATGAACGCTGCCGATGTCCTTCAACACCGGCACCACATGGTCCTCTTCGCCCTGGGAGGCGCCGCCCGAGGTTATCACCACATGATGGTCACGGGCGGTGGCGCCAAGCGCGTCCCGCACCGCGTCCTCGTTATCGGGCAGAATGCCGAGATTGCTGACCTCGCATCCCATCTCCGCCAGCATGGCGTCCAGCATGTAGCGGTTGGAATCATAGACCCCGCCCGGCGGCAAGGGCTGGTCAGGCTCGCGCAACTCATCACCGGTCGAGAACAACGCCACCCGAAGCCGGCTGAAAACCCTTAGCGACCCGCGCCCGACCGAGGCGGCGACACCGATATCCTGCGGCCTCAGCCGGCGGCCCGCCTCCAGCACCACGGCGTCCTTGGTGATGTCTTCGCCGGCCAGACGCCAGTTGATCCCCGCCTTGACGCCACTGGGCACGATGACGAACTCGCCATCGCGGCGGCAGTCCTCCTGCATGACGACGGCATCGGCGCCTTGCGGCATCATGGCGCCGGTGAAGATCCGCACAGCTTCGCCGGGCGCCAAATCGCATTCCGCGGGCTTGCCCGCCACGGCGCGGCCGGTGACCCGCAACCGGGTTTCCCCATCGCCGGCAACATCGGAACTGATCAGCGCATAGCCGTCCATGGCTGCGTTGTTGAAAGCGGGGACATCGCGCACGCTGGTCACCGCCTCGGCGAGGAAACGGCCATGGGCCCGGGACAAAGGCACCGATTCAATGCCAACGATGCAATGCAAGCGTTTGGCCAACTCGGCCATGGCGTCGGTGGCCTTGATCAACTCTCCGCCATAGGCGAAACAGTCATCGAGCAGTGGGTTCATCGGCGTTCACCAATCCGCAATGCTGGGTAATGAATTCGGAAATCGCCTCGACATCGTCGAGGGACAGGACCGGGACCTTGGCCTCGGCAATGGGTCCATCGGCTGCGATGGCGATGACATGGCTGTCATCGGTGGCCAGAAGGGTTTTGCCGTTGCCGTGGCGGAACACCTCGATCTTGTCGAAGGGCAAATCCTTGAAGCCTTCGACCAGGACCAAGTCGACATCAGACATCCGCGCGAGGATTTCATCCAAATCGGGTTCCGCCGGGCTGCTCTGCTCATGGATCAGGGCCCAGCGTTTCTGCGATGCCACCACCACCTCGGTGGCGCCGGCGGCGCGGTGGCGGTAGCTGTCCTTTCCCGGCTGATCGATTTCGAAGCTATGATGGGCGTGCTTGACGGTCGAGACCCTGAGCCCACCCGCGGTCAGCACCCGGAGAACACCCTCCACCAGGGTGGTCTTGCCGCTGTTTTTCCAACCTGCGAAGCCGATTACTTTCATGGTTTGGGCCGGTAATTGGGGGTGTACAGGGTTTTGCCCTTGACCTTGAAGGCGGCAATGGCGCTTTGGCCTTGGGGCGAAGTCAGCCAGCTGATGAACGCCCGCCCCTCGGTCTTCTTGATATGGGGATGGCGTTTCGGATTCACCAGCATGATGGAGTATTGGTTTAACAATGGCGGATTGCCCTCGAACAGCAAACCGAGCGTGCGCCGGTTGTGGAAATTCAACCAGGTGCCGCGGTCGCTGAGCACATAGGCGCCCATGTTGGCGGCGATGTTGAGCGTCGCCCCCATGCCCGATCCGACTTCACGGTACCATCGGTTTCCGCGGTCCGGCGCCGCCTTTCCGCCCGCACGCCACAGTCTAAGCTCGGCCTTGTGGGTGCCGCTGTCGTCGCCGCGCGATACGAAGGTGGCCTTGGCTTTCATGATCCTCTGAAGCGCGTCGAAAGCGCTGGAAGCGCCCTTAATCCGCGCCGGATCGCCGTTGGGGCCGATGATGACGAAATCGTTGTACATGACTTGGCGGCGGTTCGTGCCATGGCCCTTGGCGATGAACGCCATTTCGGCCTTACGGTCGTGGACCAGAAGGACATCCGCATCGCCGCGCCTAGCCGCGCGTAGCGCCTGGCCGGTGCCATAGGCCACGACATTGACCTTGATGCCGTGGGCGGCTTCGAACTTGGGCAACAAATATTTGAGCAGGCCCGAGTTCTCCGTCGACGTGGTCGCCATCAGGGTGATGGTGGGCTTCTTAGGGGCGGAGTTTGCCCCACCGGCAACATTGATGGCCGCAATCGCTGCGAACAGCACGGCCCAGCGCCACCATGTCCTTGTGCCAGCCGTCATCATCCCAACAATTCCCCTTCAAGAAAGGCCTTGGCCAGCGCCGTGGTGGGACTGGCGAAGAAGCTTGCCGCAGCGGTCGCCTCGATCAGGCGGCCCTGATGCATGAACAGCACATGGTCCGCCAGGCGCCGGGCCTGACCGAGGTCATGGGTCGTCATTATAATCTTGGCGCCGTCGTCATGTATCGAACTGATCATGTACTCGACCGCCCGGGTCGCGGCGGGATCGAGATTGGCGCTGGGCTCATCGAGGAACAGCACCTCCGGCGCCAGCACCCAGGCCCGGGCCAGTGCCAGGCGCTGCTGCTCCCCCGCCGACAGAACCCGGGCCGGCCGGCTCGCCAGGTTTGAGAGCCCCGCCAGTTTGAGCGCCTTGACGACAAGTTCGCGGCGCCGTGGGCGCGGCACCTTGCGGATGGCAAGGGCATACTCCACATTGGCGGCGACCGAACGCCTGAGCGTCACGGGTTTTTGGAACACCATGGCCTGGCGCCTGGCGGCATCGCCGGAATTCGCGCCCTGCCAGGCGATGGATCCGGATGCCGGTTTCAACAGGCCGTGGCATAGGCGCAACAGCAGGCTTTTGCCGGCGCCGTTGGGGCCGAGGATGATGGTTCGCTCATCGGCGGCGAAGGTGGTGGAGAAGTCTTCGATCAGCCGGGTGCCGCCGGCGCTATAGCACACCCGGTCGAGTGACAAGGGCAGGATGGTGGTCTTGGTGGACATCCGCTTTCCCGTCAGCCCTGCGCCTTGGCCGCGACGTCACGCAGCATATAGGCGGTGGCGTTGACACCCAGAGAGATGATCAGAAGCACGACGCCAAGGGCCAGGGCCAGCTCGAGATTGCCTTTGCTGGTTTCCAACGCGATCGCCGTGGTCATGACCCGGGTGGCGTGGTCGATATTGCCGCCGACGATCATGACGGCGCCGACCTCGGCGCTGGCGCGGCCGAAACCGGCCAGAACCGCGGTCAGAATGGAGAAGCGCCCGTCCCACAACAGGGTACCGATGGCGTGGCCGGGGGTGACGCCGAGCGAGGTCAGCTGTTCGGCGTATTCCTGCCACAGATCCTCGACCACCTGGCGCGTCAGGGCGGCGATGATCGGGGTCACCAGGATGGCCTGGGCGATGATCATCGCCGTCGGCGTGAACAGCAGATTGAAAACCCCGAAGGGTCCCGAGCGCGACAACATCAGATAGACGATGAGCCCAACCACCACCGGTGGCAGGCCCATCAAGGCGTTGATCAGGACGATGATGCCGGTGCGCGCCGGAAAGCGGTATAGCGCGATCGCCGCGCCCAGGGGCAGCCCGATCACCGCCGCCACCGTCAGCGCCATCAGGCTGACCCTGAGCGAAAGGCCGATGATCTCCAATAGATCGGGGTCGAGGCCGACGATCAGCCCGCCGGCGAGCCCTAGGGAATTGATGATTTCACTCATGGCCCGGGCCCGCCCCCAGCGGTGGCCTCGCCCGCCATCGCCGTGCCCTCGTGCTCGGCAAGTTGCGCCAGGTAGTGTTCGGCGCGCACCAGGTCCTCAGGCGCGTTGGTGTTGAAGAAGGGGTCGAACGGTGTGGCCGGATATTCGACCTCGGCCAACCGGTAACGCGCGGTCCAGACGTCGACCTTGCGGATGTCCTCATCCGCCATGGCGTGGCGCAAATCGGCCGCCAGGCGCACCGGCCACAGGCCGAACACCGGATGGCTGTGCTTGCCTGATCGCGCGCACACCATGTCGGCGTCGCGGCCATGATCAACCATGCGCGCCACCAGATCCTTGGGGAAGAAGGGAGCATCGGTGGCGAAGGTGGCGATCCATTGGCAATCCGGGTTGTTGGCGCGGGCCCATTCCATTCCGGTCAGGACCCCGGCCAGGGGGCCTTTATGGCCACCGATGACGTCGGCGGCCACCGGCAAACCGAAGCGGGCAAAGCGCCCGGCGTCACCATTGGCGTTGAGCACCAGGGCGGCAACCTGACCCTGGGCGCGGGCAATGACATGGTCGAGGATGGTGCTGTCGCCGAGGGGGCGAAGGCATTTGTCGCCGCCGCCCATGCGCCGCGCCTGGCCGCCCGCCAGCAGAACTCCGATAACGCTGGGTGTTTCGGTCATGGCCTGCGAGCCCGCCGGCAGCCCTCAGCCGTCCCCAAGGGACGGTTCCCGGTCGGGGAGGCCGGCCTTTCGTTGATGACGGGCGCCCTCGTCGGCGACATGTTTGGGATCGGCGTCATAGATGATGCGCTGTTCCCCGGCCAGGGCGACGAAGCGCTTGCCCCTGGCCCGGCCGATCAGGGTCAGATTGGCCTCGCGGGCGAGATCGACCCCCCAGGAGGTGAAGCCGGAACGCGAGATCAGGATCGGAATGCGCATCTGCACCGATTTGATGATCATCTCGCTGGTCAGCCGCCCGGTGGTGTAGAAAATCTTGTTCTCGGGCGAAATTTCCTTGAGGAACATATAGCCGGCGATCTTGTCGATGGCGTTGTGGCGGCCGACGTCTTCCATATAGATCTGGGGTTGGTCCCGTTCGCACAGCACGCAGCCATGGATGGCCCCGGCCTTGAGATAGAGGCTGGGGTGGGAATTGATCTTCTTGGCCAAGGCGTAGAGCCACGAGGTCCTGAGCTCGGCGTCGTCGGCCAGCTTGACGTTGTCGAACTGTTCCATGAGGTCGCCGAACACGGTGCCCTGGGCGCAGCCCGAGGTCCTGATCTTCTTCTTGAGCTTGTCCTCGTAGTCGGTCTGCCGCTTGGTGCGCACCACCACGATTTCGAGATCGTCGTCATAATCGATGGCGGTGATCTCGTCATCGGGTTTGAGCATATTCTGGTTGAGCAGATAGCCGACCGCCAGGTATTCGGGGTAGTCGCCGATCGTCATCATGGTGACGATCTCCTGGCTGTTGAGGAACAGGGTGAGGGAACGCTCGACCACCACCGAGGTTTCGACCCGGTCGCCGGATTGATCGATGCCGCTGACCCGCTGGGTCAGTTGGGGATCGTCCGGATTGGGACTGAGTTGGAATTCTCCCATGATCTAAACCTAGGTGGAAGCGGTTGTTTTTCCAGGCTTTACGATACCACGGGGCCCGGTCTCCCTCAACCCAGGGCCAGATCCGATTCGATGGTGAGGTCGAGGCCGACCTCGGCGATTTCGAGGCGGACCCGGGCCTTCAGGGTGGCGCCGGGGCTGATCTTGCCCCCGGCGTCGGCATCGCGCACCGCCTTTTCGATCTCGCGCTGGGAGGTGATGCCCACCTTCTTGAGGAATTTGCGGATTTCCATATTGAGCAGCTCTTCGTCCATGGGTCTCTCCTAAGCCGGTACGCTGAGGGGCAGGTTGACCAGCAGGTTCTGGGGTTTGATGCGGAGTATATTGCCCTCGTCCATGGCCATGGCCAGATAGACCGGCCGGCCGGCGACGTCCGCCCTCACCGGGGCGGGTTGATCGAATTCGAGCCGGAATAGCGAAAGGATGCGGCTTTGGCGCGCGTCATCCAATTCGCGGCCATCATAGAGGTCGTTGAGGATTTGGGTGGCTTCGGCGTCGAGCCCGACATGCCAGCGCCAGTGCTCGTCGCTGATGGTGCCGACCGGCGCGATGGTGGTGCCGATCTTGAGGAAATGGCCGATCCAGGCCTCGAGCACGCGCGCCAGCGCGTCGATGCCGGGGCGCCCGAAGGTCAGATCGAGGACGGTGTCGTGGTCCTCGTCGCGGCGCCAATAGATCTCCGCGTTGTCGGCATTCAGCACGTCGAGCTCGACGTCATGGGTGGGGATATCGGCCTGGGTCAGAAGGCGGCCGATCTCGCCGAAACCGCCGGTCGAGCCATAGTGCTCGATGGTCTCGGCATCGGCGGACATGATGGCGCCATCGCGTAGCCCGACCATTTGGGCGCGGAACAGAAGCTCGGCGGCGCGCAGCCTGAGCGGATCCTCGCAGTCATCGAGGATATTGCGCAGGATAAGGCGCACCAGCTGGTCGATGAACACCGGCGGCACGGTGACGTCACCGCCGCGAAACAGATTGGCGTAGCACGCCTCCAGGGTTCCGGCCTCGACCAGGAGATCGCGGAAGTCCAACAGCACGCGAAAATTGTCGCGGGCGTCGGCGTCCAAGATGGCATCGATGCGGTCCGGCGCCACCGCCTTACGGGCATCGGCGAGCAAGTCATCGCGCAGCGCAATCTCAGCAGCGCAGGATTCGGCCACCGGCTCCAATTCAGGGCGCCGCACATAGGCGCCGAGGAAGCCGTCGGTCACGGCCAAGCGGCCGTCGCCGTCACGCTCAAGCAAGTGAAACCCCGCCGATCGCCAAAAATCCCTCATGGCGGCAACATAGCGCGCCAGGGGGCAGGGGGTCCAGGGACGGGGGTACGTAGGATGGGGCAGGGCCGGCGGCAGAACTGGCAAGCCGGGGCCGAAACTGTTAAAGTTCCCCCCACCGCGTGGCTCCGCCACCTTGGGAGGTGAAGAATGAAGCAACTGTGTTTGGCCATCGCCGTTATGGTCGTTGTCGCCATCGGCTCCGCCGTCGTCCTGGCCAGCCTGGAGGGGGGCAGTGACGAGTCCCGCACCGCCACCGGCGTCCGGCTGAATTAGCTCCAGGCTTACATAGCCTGGATCAGGGCGTGACGTCGCGCCCGGTCTTGATGTCCCAGACCTTGATGGTCTCGCCATGGCCGCCGGCGATGGCGTTGCGCCCATCGGGTGAGAAGGCGAGCCCCCACAGCGGCTTTTTGCTAACTGAGAATTGGCGGATTTGCCGTCCATTCTTGGCATCCCACAGCCTGATAATGCCTTCGCCGTCGGCCGACAGCACGCGAGAGCCGTCGGGCGAAAACACCGCGCGGGTGACGTATTTTTCATGGCCGGCGAAGCGTTTGAGAATGGCGCCAGTGGCCACATCCCACATTTTGACGGATTTATCGGTGCTGGCGGTGAGCGCCCGTTTGCCGTCGGCGCTGAGCACCAACGAATTGACGCTGCGAGTGTGGCCGCGGTAGGTGCGCACCACGTGGCCGGTCTTGACGTCCCAAAGCTTCATGGTGGTGTCGTAGCTGGCCGACATGGCGAAGCGTCCGTCGGGGGAAAACACCACGGCATTGACGTTGGCGACATGTCCGGTCCAGGTGTGGATGAGCTTGCCCGTGGTCAGATCCCAGTGTTTCAGGGTGTGGTCCCAGCTCGCCGACAGCGCCGTCTTGCTATCGGGCGAGAACGCCACCCCATAGATGCTGTTTTGATGGCCGGTGAAGGTGCGCAGCAGCTTGCCGCCCTTGGCGTCCCACAGCTTGACGGTCTTATCCCAGCTGCCCGACAGCACCAGCCGCCCATCCGGCGAAAAGGCGATGGCGTTGACGCTGGCGGCATGGCCATAAAGGGTGTGGATCGCGGCGCCGGTGGCCCGGTTCCACAGCCGGACGGAGCGGTCCCAGCTTGCCGACAATATGATCTTGCCATCGGGGGAAAAGCTCACCGCATTGACGATGCTGTGGTGCTTCATGGGCGCCGCCCCATGGGCGGTGGCCACCGCGGCAATCATCGCCCAGATCGTCAACACCAAAAGCCACTTGCGGTGGATCATCGGTGATGTCCCTCGCATTGCAGCCCTAACCATCTGACTGGGGCCCGGTTATCACGCCGGTGGCCGAAAACGCCGTGGCGAGACCGATGGTGCGCGGCTTGCCCTTGGTCTCGATCACAAAGGCGCCGTCTTCGTCAATGTCACTGAAGGTGCCCGATATCGACTTGCCCGCGATCTCGATATCAACGGCCTCGCCCCGGCTTGGCAGGTGGTTGAGCCACTGGCTGCGTACCGGGGCGAATCCGTCGTCTTCCCAGCGGTTGACCCAGGTCAGCAGATGGCGGGAATAGTTTTCCAGCAGACCGGCGGCGGTGATGTCCTCGAAACCCTGGCTTTTGAGCGAGGTGATGGGGTTCTCCACATCCCAGGCTTCGGGCAGGGGGATATCGATATTGACCCCGGCATGGATGATCAGCCAGGCGGGCGTTTCGCTCCCGGGGGAATTTTCCGGGGTTGCCAGGCCGATGCGGGCGGCGACACCGCCATTGACCATGATCCGGTTGGGCCAGGAATAGGTCAGTTCCAGCAACGGCGGCGCCGCGCGGCCCATGGCGTCGCCGAGCCCGAGCATGGCGACGAACACCAGCTGGGCCAGCTCACCGTGCCCGCTCTCGGGGTGGAGGATGACCGCGCATTCTAACCGGTCGTCCTTGTCGGCCCACACCAGGGTGCCGTCATCGGCGCCGGCCTCAGCCAGGCGTCTGGCCTCGGCAACCACATCGGCGTCGGCGGCCAGGGTGACAATACTGAAAATGGGTGGGAGTGCGATGGTTTGGTTCATGAGAAGCTGTGCGACCATCTCCGCAACCCTTTATGAGTCCACACCCTAGCGCCAGGTAAAGCCTTGCCGGAGGGATTGAGATTCTTGGCGGTTGGGGGTGTAGCTCGGCGCCTGGTTGGAATCTTGCCCGCTGGAGCGGTGGCGAAAGCCCGACACCAGCTTTCCGGTGGCGGCATCGACCACCAAGGTTGAGACCTGAAACGCCTCGTTGAAGTCACCCTTGGGGTTCATCACCGTCACCATGAAGACCTTGCGGCCGTCGATCTTGCCGGGCTTGACCTTAAGGACCCGGACGCCGAAGGATTCGGCCACCCATTTGCCGGCTTGATCGGCGCTGGTGGCGCTGAATGCCGGCGCCGGCACGCTTAAGCCCGCCACGGCGATGGCGCAGATTGCCAGGCAAAGGGCCGTGCCTTTACCCATCGCCGGTTCCGCCCGCGGGGTTCGGCGCCGGAGGTGGGGTCGATATGGGCGGCGGGCTCGGCGATGGCGAGGCGCCGATTTCCGCGTACCACAAACTGTGATGCTCGCGCGCCCAGTTCTCGTCGACATCGCCGTCCCACATGGCATCGATGGCGCCGACCATGCCCAGGGTGCCGATGTAGATATGGCCGATGATCAGGGCGATCAGGATCAGCGATAGCAGCGAGTGCCACAACTGGGTGATCAGCATTTCCTGCATCAATGTCAGATTTTCCGGCAGGCCAAGGCCGAACAGGTTGAAAAAGTCAAAGGTGACCCTGAAGGGCGCAAAGGTGAAGGGGAACATCAGCATCACGCCGGTGAAACTGACCGACCCGCCGCCGAGAACGACGAGCCAGAACACCAGCTTCTGGCCGGCGTTGAATTTGCGCGACGGGACATGGACGCCCTTGGTGAACATGCCGCCGCCCTTGGCCAGCCATGCGAGGTCGGTCTCGTCGGGGATGTTCTGGCGCAGCCACAGCACCACGATCATGACCAGGCCGGCGATGAAGGCGAAGGAGGTGAAATTATGGGCGTACTTGCCCCACATGGTGAGGGTGGAAAACGCCTCCGGCCCCAGCACCGGCAAGAGGACATAACGGCCATACAGCATGTTGAGGCCGGTCAGGCCTAAGACGATGAAACTCGACGCCACCAGCCAATGGGAGAAGCGTTCGGTGGCGTTGAACCTCTCGACGGTCCTGCCCGAGAACCCGGAATCGACGCCGATGCGTCCACGCCAGGCGAAGAACACGGCAATGAGGATAACCACGGCCAGCAGCAGCCACCCGCCCCACACCGAGACCGGCCCGTTGCGGATCGCCCGCCAATTCTCGCCCTCCGATTGCACCAGGACACCGGCCTGCTTGTCGGGGATGGAGACGGTGCCCCGGCCGCCGCGGCGTAAATTGCGCCAAAGCTCCGAATCGCTCTGGTTGCCGAGGGCTTGACCGGGAACCGCGCCCTTGGTCTGGGCCAGGGCCGGATTGGCGTCCATCAGGGTAGGCACCGGGCCGCCGCCGGCAAAGGCCAACAGTGCCACCACGGCCAAAGCCTGGATCAATCGTCTCCACCACGATGCCATGATCGTCCCCCGAATTGTGTCAGTTCTGCTGTTCCAAGCGTTTACGTAGCGCCTTGGACATCGCCGAAGCCGCCGCCGGGGTCGCGCCCGGTGGCGGGCGCACATCGGCGGGCCGGGTTCCACCGCCACCGCCACCACCGCTGCCGCCGTGCGAGGACTGGCGCTGGATGCGCTCATCCAGGGCGCGGCGCGCATCCGCGGAAATATCGGTGTCCGCCTTGCCGAGATAGACGCCCTTCTTGAATAGGAGAACGCGGCCCTGCTCGTCCTCGCGGCAGGCGCCAAGAGACACTGCGGCTACCGTCAGCAAAACCATCGTCAACGGGGCCCACAGTGGTCTCATGGTGCTATCAACTTTGGTAGGTCGAGGGGACGGCACGGTGCCGTCCTCTCGAACACGATGGCGGCTGGAACTTATCTGCCGCCCTTGATCTGGTACGCGGTACCCCAGCCCCAGGCGCCGGAGCCGAAGCCACGGGCAACCACCCGTTCGCGGTAGATGTCGGCCACCTTGTCACCGTCACCGGCGAGCAGCGCCTTGGACGAGCACATCTCCGCACACAGCGGCAATTTGCCTTCGGCCAGGCGGTTGCGGCCATATTTCTTGAGCTCTTCTGCGGATTGGTCCTCTTCCGGGCCACCGTTGCAGAAGGTGCATTTGTCCATCTTGCCGCGGCTGCCGTAATTGCCCGCTTGCGGGTACTGCGGCGCGCCGAACGGGCAGGCGTAGAAACAGTAGCCACAACCGATGCACAAATCCTTGGAATGCAGCACCACACCGTCTCCGGTCTGGTAGATGCAATCCACCGGACAGACCGCGATGCACGGCGCATCGGAGCAATGCATGCAGGCCACCGAGATCGACCGTTCGCCCGGGTTGCCGTCATTGATGGTGACGACCCGGCGGCGGTTGATGCCCCACGGTACATCGTTCTCGTTCTTACAGGCGACAACGCAGGCGTTGCATTCGGTGCAGCGTTCGGCGTCACTCAGGAATCTCATACGTGCCATGATCAGTCCTCCTTACGCTGCTGTGACGTTGCAGAGTGTGACCTTGGTCTCCTGCATCTGGGTGACCCGGTCGTAGCCATATGTGGTGGCCGCATTGGCCGCCTCGCCCAGAACATAGGGATCAGCGCCCTTGGGATATTTGTGTCTCTGGCTTTCGCCCATCCAATGCCCGCCGAAGTGGAAGGGCATGAACACGACACCACGGCCGACCCGGTTGGTGACCAGGGCCTTGACCTTCAACCGCGCCCCGGTGGGACTTAACACCCACATATCGGCGCCAGGGCGAATGCCGGCATTGTTGGCGTCATACCGGTTGATCTCGCAGAACATTTCCTGCTGGAGCTCGGCGAGCCACGGGTTCGACCGGGTCTCGTCGCCGCCGCCCTCATACTCCACCAAACGGCCGGTGGTGAGGATAAGCGGGAATTCCTTGGAATAGTCCTTATCCTGGATCGATTTGTACAAGGTCGGCAGCCGGTACTTCTGGACGTCTTTATGGGTGGGATAGTCAGCCACCAGATCCCTTCTCGGCGTATAAAGCGGTTCGCGGTGAATTGGCACCGGATCCGGGAAGTTCCACACCACGCACCGGGCCTTGGCGTTGCCGAACGGGGCACAGCCATGCTTGATCGCGACGCGCTGGATGCCGCCGGAAAGGTCGGTCTTCCAGTTGGTCTTGTCGCCGGCGATCTTTGCGATGACGGCCCGCTCCGCCGATGTGAGGTCCTTGTCCCAGCCCAGTTTCTTGAGCCGGGCCATATTGAACTCGGGATAGCCGTCCTTGATCTCCGAGCCCTTCGAATAGGACCCCTCGGCCAGTAGATTTGAGCCATTGCGTTGGACGCCGAACCGGGCCCGGAAGGTCAGACCGCCTTCCGCCACCGATTTCGAGGTGTCGTACAGCAAAGGCGTCCCCGGATGCTTCATCTTCGCCGTGCCCCAACATGGCCACGGCAGGCCGTAATATTCGCCATCCGCGGGACCGCCGACCGCCAGCAAGGAGGTCTTGTCGAAGGTCGCCTGGTTCTTCATGTGGAGCTTCATGCGTTCCGGCGACTGGCCGGTATAGCCGATGGTCCACATGCCGCCGTTGAACTCGCGGGTGATGTCCTCGACCAACGGCTCGCCCTTGTTCACCTTGATGTTCTTGAACAGCTCCTTGGCGAAGCCGAGCTTCGTGGCGAACATATGCATGATGGTGTGGTCGGGCTTGGCTTCGAACACCGGCTCGATGACCTTGTCGCGCCACTGGAACGAACGGTTGGACGCCGTAACCGAGCCGTAGGTTTCGAACTGGGTCGCCGCCGGCAGCAGATAGACGCCGTCGGTGCGGTCATGCATCACCGCCGACATGGTCGGGTAGGGATCGATGACGACGAGAAGGTCGAGCTTCTCCATCGCCGTCTTCATCTCGGGCAGGCGGCTCTGGGAGTTTGGCGCATGGCCCCAGAACACCATGGCGCGGACATTGTCCGGCTGGTCGAGCTTGTCCTTGGGCGTGAGAACGCCGTCGAACCAGCGCGACACCGGCATGCCGGCGCTTTCCATCAGCTTCTTGGATGCGAAGCGCTTGAGCAGATAGTTGTAATCCACCTTCCAGGCCCGCGCCCAATGCTTCCAGGACCCGGTCTTGAGCCCGTAATATCCCGGCAACGAATGGGACAGCACGCACATGTCGGTGGCGCCCTGGACGTTGTCGTGGCCGCGGAAGATGTTGGCGCCGCCGCCGGCGACACCCATATTGCCCAGCGCCAGTTGCAGGACGCAGAGCGCGCGGGTGTTGTTGTTGCCGATGGTGTGCTGGGTGACGCCCATGCACCAGATCACGGTGCCGGGGCGGTTGTTGGCCATCAGCCGTGCCACCCGCTTGAGCTGGGCGCCGGGCACGCCGGAGACGCGCTCGACCTCCTTGGGGTTCCACTTCTTGACCTCGTCCTTGATCTTGTCCATGCCCCAGACACGGCGGCGGATGAAGTCCTTGTCCTCCCAGCTGTTCTCGAAGATGTGCCACAGCACGCCCCAGATCACCGGGATATCGGTGCCGGAACGGAAGCGGACATATTCGTCGGCGTGGGCCGCGGTGCGGGTGAAGCGCGGATCGAGAACGATCAGCGGCGCGTTGTTCTGCTCCTTGGCCTTGAGGATATGCAGCATGGACACCGGATGCGCCTCGGCGGGGTTGCCGCCGATCAGGAAGATCGAGCGCGAATTGTGGATGTCCTGCATGGAGTTGGTCATGGCGCCGTAGCCCCATGTGTTGGCAACGCCGGCGACCGTGGTCGAATGGCAGATCCGCGCCTGATGGTCGACATTGTTGGTGCCCCAGAAGGCGGCGAACTTGCGGAACAGATAGGCCTGTTCGTTGCTGTGCTTGGCCGAACCCAGCCAGTAGACCGAATCGGGGCCCGACTTTTTGCGGATGTCGAGCATCTTGTCGCCGATCTCGTTGATGGCGGTGTCCCAGCTGACCCGCTGCCACTTGCCGCCGGTCAACTTCATCGGGTATCTGAGCCGGCGGTCGCCGTGGGCGAATTCACGGACCGACGCGCCCTTGGCGCAATGGGTGCCGAGATTGATCGGGCTGTCGAAGGCCGGTTCCTGGCCGACCCAGGTGCCGTTATCAATTTCGGCGATCACCGAGCAGCCGACGGCGCAGTAATTGCACACCGACAGCACCTTCTTGATGCCCGAGGCGGCTTTGGCGCCTTGCGCCGCGGCCTTCTTGACCATGCCGAACTTGACAGTGGAGGCCGCGGCCAGTCCACCGGCAACGAGACCGGAACCGATAAGGAAACCGCGGCGGTCAACTGCGCCGCCGACGACACCGGCCAGTGCCTTTGATAGGCGGGGGCCGCTAGATGTTCCGTTGGATTTCTTCCTAAGCATTGTCTTGTGCCTTTCCCTGAATCGAAGAGGGCTTTGGTTGGTGCCGCGCCCAGCGCGTCGCAACCGGGATTAGAACCGGGCGGTTTCGTAGGCCTTCTTGACGTGCTCGGTTTCGCGGTAGGTGCTTTTCTTGAAGTTCCTGAAGTCCTTGGCATCGGGCTTGGTGGCTGCTTCAGCCACTTCGCTCACCGCCAGGCCTGCCGCGGCCAATCCGGCCGCGCCAACGCCGGTGCCGGCATTGCGCAGGAATGCCCGGCGTGACGGTGACTTCACTTCATTACGTTTCGCCATTGTCTTACCCCTTTTCTCGGGCGGGAATTGCCACGGTCAACCGCGGCCCGGGAGGTTCCGCCCCACCCCCGGTTAATCTTCCATTTCGAACGACCGTTGCTCGATCTCCATGAACAATTTGCCGATGGTTCCCACCGGCCGGTAGAATTTCGCGCCTTCAGCGGTTTCCAAATTCTCAAAAAAGCGTCCGGCCCAGGGCCCAATATGGGCGTCGAAAAAGGCCCGTTGGGTGGCGATATCAGCGGCCTCGCCGAACGCCCCGTTAATCAGGCCGCACATCATCTCGCACAAGGCGGCAATGTGATCCTCGGGTTCGGCGACACCATCGGCGCGCGCGATGCCGATGCGATCCATATCCTGGCGCAGCTTGGCCAAGGGCTTCTCGTAAAGGAAACCGGTCAGGTAGTAGGACGCATAGGGTTTGAGCTCGGCCGCGCCGATGCCGATGAAGATGTCTTGGAATTCTTGGAGGGCGTCCTCGGTCTGGGTTCTGAGCGCGGCCGAAGCCAGCGCCGAAAGCGCTATGCCCATGGGGCCGTCATCGGCCTTGAGGGTCGCGAGGTCCGCCAATGTATCTGAATCCATCGGTGCGCGAAGGATCGATGCCAGCAGCATGTAAGTGTTGGCGCGCAAGGAATCCTCGGGAGCGATTGTGAGCCCCCGAACGTCACTGCCGACGCCGCTATTTTCGATAAGCACTCCCGGTTCCCCTGGTGTCACCGCTCTTGAACGGAGGGACTTCTAATTAGGTAGTGTGAATATGCGCAGATTGGGCAATTCACGGGTGATTGTCAAACTAAGTTTACCATAAAATCCCAGGGTAAATTTGTGGTTATGGTGGAAAAAATCGCGACGGCAAAACCTGTTTAAGCCGGGCCAGATGTCTCATCGCCATTGTCATCGCCGGCCTCCTCGTCATCCGACGCGGTTTGCGGTGACGGGGCCTCGGGGGTGGGTTGGTCGCCATCCTGCGGCGGCGGCGTTTCGTCCGCCTCGGGCTCCTTGCGCGCCGCGCCATCGCCGCCATCCTTGTCCTTGCCAAGCTTCGCCAGCTGTTCGGCAATCTCTTCGATGGTGCGGAAATCCTCGTCATAATCGTCGAGCCCGTCGACGACGTTGAATTCGGGGTCGCTCAGCCACAATTTGCGCAGCGCCAAGTTGCGAATTTCATCGGGAACGCCGTCCTGCAAGAACACGGTGTAATCGGAATCCTTGCCCAGGGATTCGATATCGGGGAGGTCCGGCGGTGGCGCCGCATCGCTCTCGCTGGGCGCCGCATCGCTCTCGCTGGGCACCGCATCGGTCTCGCTGGTGATCGCATCGGTCTGGGCCGGGGGCTCCGGCGCCTTGCTCCGGGTCTCCGCCTTCAGCCGTGACCAACGGCCGAGAAATCCGCTACCGCCCACTGCCATTGCGTCCATCCATTCTAGTGCCCGGAGCGTCAGGTGGCGGGCCGCCCTTGCGGGGATCGTGAGGTTTGCGTTTGCGTTTGTGCAGCGGCTCGTCGACATGGTGTGTGGCGGTGAAATTCTCGAGCCACGCCACCACCTCACCCGGCATCGGCACCGGCTCGACCAGATCCTCGTCGCCGTCGAGCAGGAGCTGGGCCTCAAAGGGGCACACCGTGGCCATGAAGGGCTCGATGCCGTGGGGCGCGTCGTCATCGTAGCGCAGCACCACATAGACCACCGGCGGGTCGTTGGCGAGGTTGAGGTGGTAGCCCTCGGTTTCGCGGCGGTGAATCTCGATCGGCAGCGTGCCGGCGAAGTAGCGCACCACGCCTGGGGCCTGGTCCAGCACCCGCCAATTGCCGTCTTCTTCCCCGGCCCCATCTTCCCCAGCAAGTTCCGCCGCCCCGGGGATCACCGCCACCGCGGCCCAGCAGTGGTCCTCCCAGGGGTTGTCGATGTCGCGGCGCTCGACCACGATGCCGACATTCATGCGTTCCGATGTGGCCATGATCCCTTTCCAGCCCCGAAAACCGCCCATAACCGCCAAAATCGCCAATATCCCGAAACCATAGCCCCCCAGGGCGGCGGTGATAAGCGAAATCCACATTCCCATGGCACCCAGGGCCGGGGCCCCCTATAGTTAGGAATAAGTCTCAAGCGGGAAAAGCGGCCGCTCCCCCCACCATTCCGTACCGGGGGCGATGGAGACACATTCAGGGCGAGCTGGGATGGCATCTGGGCAGAAGAAAATCCTGATCTGTAACTGCGAAGGCACCATGGCGCTGGATGCCAAGGCGCTGGGCAAGGCCTTGGGCGCGGAGTTGGTGGTCCACAGCCAGTTATGCCGGGCCGAGATCGCCAATTTCGAGGCGGCGGCTTCCGGGGCCGAGCCCCTGCTGGTGTGCTGTACCCAGGAAGCGCCGCTGTTCACCGAAACCCTGGATCAGGCCCATCCCGAGACCGAGGCCGCCTTCACCAACATTCGCGAACGCGCCGGCTGGTCCGAGGAGGGCGCCGCCGCGCTGCCCAAGATCGCCGCCCTGATCGCGGAAGCCTCCCTCGACGTGCCGCCAACCGGCACCATCACCCTGAAGTCCGAGGGCCGGGTGCTGGTCCTGGGCCATGACGAGACCGCCATCGATGCGGCGCGCCGCCTGGCCGATCGCTTGGACGCCTCGGTGTTGCTGTCCCACCCCGGCGATCTGTTGCCCCCCGCCATCACCAGGATGGCCCTGTTCAAGGGCACCGTGGCCGCGGCCACGGGCCATCTCGGCGCCTTCCGGGTGACGGTGGACGGTTACGCCGCGCCCAAGCCGTCGTCGCGCCAAGCTCTCGAATTCGAAGGCGCTCAAGGCGGCGTCACCCTCGAGTTCGATGTCATCTTGGATCTCACCCGGGATGCGGCTTTGTTCCCGGCGCCGGAAAAGCGCGACGGCTATTTCAAGGTCGATCCCGGCGATCCGGCGGCGGTGGCGAGCGCATTGTTCGATATCGCCGATATGGTGGGGGAATTCGAAAAGCCGCTCTATGTGGCCTATGACGAAAATCTCTGTGCCCATTCCCGTAGCGGCGTCCTCGGCTGCAACCGCTGCATCGACACCTGTCCGGCATCCGCGATCACGCCGGCGGGCGATCACGTCGCCATCGACCCCCATCTCTGCGGCGGCTGCGGCGGTTGCGCCAGCGTATGCCCGACCGGGGCTGCGACCTACGCCCTGCCGCCCTATGACGCCATGTTCTCGCGCCTTCGCACCCTGCTCAGGAGCTACCGCGAGGCCGGCGGCAAGGATGCGGTGCTGTTGGTCCATGATGACCGTTACGGCGAAGAGATGATCGGCATGATGGGCCGCTTCGGCCGCGGCCTGCCGGCCCGGGTGGTGCCCTTCGTGGTCAACGAGGCGACCCTGGTGGGCCTCGATTTCCTCGCCGCCGCCATCGCCTATGGCGCCGAACGCGTCCTGGTCCTGGTGCCGCCGGGCCGCCGTGATGAGGCCGCCGCCCTGCAGGACCAGATGGATATGCTGGAGACCGCGCTCTCGGGTCTTGGCCATGATACCGGGCGCAGTGCCATCATCGATGCCACCGACCCTGACGCGGTGGCGGATCAGCTTTATGGGCTGGAGCACTTGGCGCCGGTCGCGCCGTCGGATTTTCTGGCCCTCGGCGGCAAGCGCAGCGTCATGACCATGGCGCTCGGCCATCTCCATGATTGCGCGCCCCAGCCCAGCGACATCATCGCCCTGCCCCCCGGCGCGCCGTTCGGCGCCGTCAACATCGATGCCGCCAACTGCACCTTGTGTCTTTCCTGTGTCGGGGCGTGCCCGACCGGGGCGCTCACCGACAATCCGGACAAGCCGATGCTGAGCTTCAACGAACAGGCCTGCATCCAGTGCGGGCTGTGTCGTAATACGTGTCCGGAATCGGTGATGACCCTGGAGGCGCGGTTCAATTTCGGCGAGGACGCCAAGCGCGAGATCCTGGTCAAGGAAGAAGAGCCGTTCGAGTGCATCTCCTGCGGCGAGCCCTTCGGCGGGCGCTCATCGATCGAGGCGACGATTGAGCGCCTCAAGGACCATCCCATGTTCTCGGGCGACGATAACGCCATCGACCAGCTCCGCATGTGCGCCGATTGCCGCGTCGTCGCCCAGTTCGACCAGCCCGCGCCCATGAGCGGGGCGCCGCGCCCATTGCCGCGCACCACCGACGACTATCTCAAGGAACGTGAACTCAACGACAGCGAAGAAGACAGCTGAGCGGGAAGGTCGAACTTAGCTCTTGATGCGTGAGCGGATCATGGCGGCGCGGGCCTTGAACCTGGCCGCCTCGCCGAAATTTCCCGACATCAACATGACGGCGGAGAAGTTCTCCAGGGTGTCGGCGACCGAGGGATGCAGGGTGCCGAGCGCCTCTTGCTGGATCGCCAGGGCGCGGCGGTAATGGGAATCCGACATCGCCAGATCGTCCCGCATGAAATAGACCAGGCCAAGGTTGTAATGGTTTGACCCAATCATTGGGTGGATGGCGCCGAAGGCCTGTTCCCTGATCGCCAGGGCCTGCTTGTAAAGCTTCTCGGCCTGGCCGAACTTATTGTAGATCATGGATAGTGATCCCATATTGCTCAGGCTCTGGGCGGTGTCGGGATCATTTGGGCCCAATTTCGTCCGCCGCAATTTCAAGGCATAGCGGAGATATTTTCCGGCCTCGGCAAAACGGCGCAAACCCAACAGGGCGAAGCCAAGATTGTTGTAGCTTTGGGCGAGCTCGCGGATATCGGACTCGGGAGTCTTGGCGGCGGCCTGGCGAAGTTTCAGGCCCTTGGCGAACTTGGAAAGCGCTTCATCGAAACGTTTCTGGAGGCCATAGACCATGCCGGTGGCATCGTAGATGAAGGCGTATTTGAGGTCTTTGGCGCGTCCATGTTTTTTAAGGATCGCCATGGCGCGGTGGGCCAGCGCCTCGGCGGACTGATGCCGGCCGTAAGTGCTTAAGAAGGCGCCGTACAGCGCCAGGGGTTCGACCAGGTCAAGGTGATCAGGGCCGAGAAGCTTTTCCCGGATGACGATGACGCGGCGCGCCGGCTTTCCCACCTGCTTGTGCTTGCCGATGGTGGCGAGCAATTTCACCCGGCCAAATAGGGCGGTGGCATAAGCCGCGCTCGCGGTGCCCTCTTTGCTCGCCAGTTCAACGGCGGCATCGATGTTGCGCCCAGCGGTCTTGAAGTCGGCTTTCTTGAGCGCGGCGATGCCGGCGTCATTGTGGTGTTGCCACGACCCGGTCTCGGCGGCGATCACGGCGGCCGGGGCCAGAATAAAGCTGGCGAGGACCGTCAGAATCAAGATCAGTTTTGTCGGCTGGCGCGCGGTCATGGCGTGAACTCCGTCTTTCCCAGGACGGCACATTATAAGCCTCCGCCGTTAAGCGGCGGTTAAGCCGAAAGGCCTAATAACTATATATATTTCAATATGTTACGTGCTATGGCGCGGCCCCGGCTTCAGGCCTCGATTTTTTCGACCTTGGCGGCGCAGAACTTGAATTCGGGGATCTTGCCGATGGGGTCGAGGGCCGGGTTGGTGAGCCGGTTGGCCGCGGCCTCGGCATAGCAGAACGGGATGAAGACGACGCCCTCGGGCACGGCGCCGTCGATCCGCGCCAGAAGCTCGATGGCGCCGCGCCGCGTGGTGACCCGGATCCGGTCGCCGGCGGTGATGCCGAGCCGGCCCAGATCCCTTGGCGAGACGCATGCCGTGGCTTCGGGCTCGAGATGATCCAGGATTTCGGCGCGCCTGGTCATGGCCCCGGTGTGCCAATGCTCCAACTGGCGCCCGGTGGTCAGGATCATGGGGTAGGCCTCGTCGGGTTGCTCGTCGGGCGGGATCACCGTTGCGGGCACGAACTTGCCGCGTCCGGTTTCGGTGGGGAAGCCGTCGCCGAACACCACGTCGTGGCCGGGTTGGTCCGGTGCGTC
>CBDUSV010000009.1:0-21545 GCA_965369885.1 uncultured bacterium | reverse complement strand
TGAGCTTCCTCTCGCGGGCAAATGAATCACCACTCCCAAGGGTGCCCAGCGCGAACGCCGCCAAAGCCGCCAAGGATAGTACCCGCACAAATGAAATTGGGAATTTCATAATCTAGCCTCCCTCCCTTTGTCTCTTTTGAAACGTCTTATAGGTTGCGAATAGCATAGGTTAGGCCGCCCTTTTCGTCTAGCGAAGATGGTACTGTCAAGATCACCTATGAAGCCGGAAAAAAATTTGCCAAGATCATCGAAGTCATTGATATTGATAAGGAAGACCCGGGAGGGAAACCCAGATGACCACTTCGGTTGATAGCGCCGCGGCTGAAACCACGCTCGGCGGCAAGGTTGCCATCGTGACCGGCGCGGCGCGGGGGATCGGCCGCTCCATGGCCCTGGCATTGGCCGAACGCGGCGCGCGGGTCGCCATCGTTGATATCCTGGACGCCTCGGAAACCGTCAACGCGGTGCATGATATGGGGGGTGAGGCGCTGGGCGTCGAAGCCGATCTCACCGACCCGGATGCGGTTGACCGCGCCATAGCCCAGACAGTGGAAAGATTTGGCGGCCTTAACCTTCTGGTCAACAACGCGGGTCTGGCTCCTCATGGGACGGGTTGGCCACCCCTGCGCGAGATGGAGCCCGATTTCCTGACAAAGATTCTGCGGATCAATCTTATCTCCATGTTCCTTACCACCCGCGCGGCGCTGGGGCACCTCACGGTGGCGGGCAACGGGCGCGTGATCAACATGTCCGGCAGTGGGCGGCGGCCCCGGCGCGGCCCCTATAAGATTTCCAAGGCAGGGGTCGAGGAACTGACCCGGGTGTTGTGGGAAGAGGAGCAGGAAAACGGCATCGTCGTGACCGCCTTCCGGCCGGTTATGCGGATCGCACTGGAGTATGAATCCGAAGAGGTCCGTTCCCGGCGGCCGGGCCCCGAGATCATCATCCCGCACTTTTTGTGGACGGTCTTCGCCAGCGCCGAGGAGGTCGGTGGAAAGATCGTTCACACCGACGGAACCACGCTTGAAGTGCTTGATTGACAGTGCTATCTGAAAAATATTAGCCTACTAAGTAATCATCTATCGCCTTATGAACTCATAAAAAATCGGGAGAAACAAGGGATGGCATCTGATCGAATTCTTGTCGGCACCGCCCGCGGCATTGAAATGCTTCGCACCAATGATGACGGGGACAATTGGCGCCTCGAACAGCATGTTCTGATCGGCAATAGCATTGCCGGTGAAGGGATCAAGGTTACTTCCGATCCGAAAATCATCTACGCGGCGACGCGAAACAACGTCTTCCGCAGCGATGACGGCGGCTACAACTGGGAAGAACGTAGCGAAGGCCTGCCCAAGTTCGGTCCGCCGCCGAACCATCAGCTGCGCGGCCTCGATGTTCATCCCAGTGACCCCGATATCATCTTTGTCTGCACCGGACCGGTCGAACTTCACATGTCCAAGGATGGCGGCCGGAGCTGGGAGAAGAACGAGGGCCTGGAAAAGCTGAAGGCCGAGCGCGAATGGCCCTACCCGGCATCCTGGGTATGGCCGCATTTTCGTGACCTGATCGTTGACCCTAAGGATCCCGACAAGATGTACGGCGCCATCCAGATCGGCGGTGTTGTCCGGACAGAGGATGGCGGCAAAACCTGGGAAGATTCCATTGATGGCATCGACCCCGACACCCATACCCTGTTGATGGACAGCCAGGATTCCAACACGATTTACGCCATTACCGGCGGCGGATGTTGCTGGACCTGGCCGCGCGCGGTGCAGTCCTCGTGGGGCAAGGCGATCTACAAGAGCACCGACGGCGCCAAGACCTGGACCGCGCTGACCGCGCGCATGCGCTGGACCTATGGCGAGATCATCCGCCAAAGCCCGGCCGATCCGTCGTTCATCTGCGCCGGTGTCGCCCGCGGTGTGCCGACGGAATGGGCCCGCCCGACCCGGGCCGAGGCGGCCTTCATCAGCTCGACCGACGGCGGCGAAAATTGGAATCATGCCTCATCCGGGAATTCCGGTTTGCAGGAGTTCTTTGGCCAGGAATCGATCAAGGACATCTGCTTTGATCCCAATGATGCCAACACGATATTCATGTGCACCGGCGATGACCGCTCGTCGCCGTTCGGACAGATCTATTTCAGCCGCGACCGTGGGGCCAATTGGCTTCATTTGATATTCACGCCTCCGGCCTATGCCCTGGCCTGCCCGGGCAACTAGGGTGTGAACTCATAAATGACCGGAATCGCGGATCTGTTTGAGACCCCCGAAGCCCAGGACGTTACCCTTGATCCCAAGGTGACGGCCTTCCTGGTGCTTGATCTCGGCGTGGCGGCGGAGGATCCGGACCATGACTACAATCCGGTGATCGCACCGGTGGCAGCGTTCCTGTCCAGGGCGCGCGAAGCGGGGGTGGCGGTGATCTATACCATCCAGACTCATTTCAAGGACACGGACAAGGCGGCGGTCGCGGCGGCATTTGAACGGCAGGGCGACGAGCCGGTGATCTACCCCGATGCCTTTGACAAGTTCCATGGCGGTGAGCTGGAAGCCCTATTGGGTCAGCGTGGCATCAGGAACGTGATCATCGCCGGGGCGCGCAGCAATGTGGCGGTTCTCTATTCGGCGACCACGGCGGCCCATCCCCTGGGCTATGATGTGGTGGTGCCGATGGACGGCATCACCGCCCGCGGGGATCTAGAGCAGGCCTACACTCTCCACCAGTTGACCCATCTGCCGGGCAGCGGCGACCGGCACATGCGCATGTCGGAATTCGCCAGGATCAGCTTTGCCGAGGTGGGCTGACGGCGACGCCGAAAGCCGCACCACCATCCTAAAAGGCGTCAGGCATCGACGCTCTGCATCGCTGGCACCATGCCCCGGACCTGATCGATAAGCGCGGCCGGATCCTCGGGCAGGCTATCGGCGCGCCAGGCGACATGGCCGTCGGGCCGCACCAGCACGAGCTTGCGCTCATAAAGCGCCGAAAGCTCCGGCAAGTCGAAGCCATGAACCTCGAGCGGCAGGCCGCAGGCGTCGGCGGCCTGGACAAATCCATCGGCCCGAGGTGCGTCGGGTCCGAGGCGCAACAGCACGAAGCCGCGCCCATACAGGTCGATCACCGACTTTCCCTCCTCAAGCCAGAAATGGGGCGCCCGGGCCCCCGGCATTGCCGTCGGGATATAGATTTCCGACTCCGGCGGCGGTTTCGTACCGTCGTCAACGACAATCGGCGAATTGGCATAGATGTACCCCATCTGAATGGACGAGCTGTCGTAACGGGGACCGAGCTTCGTGGCCTTGGCGTTCCGGTCGATGGCTTTCTGGATTCTTTCCTTGGCCGCGGCGCGCACTTTTTCGCCTTCCGGCGTGTCCTCAAGCAAGGCGGGGCCGGGTTCGGCGGCCTCCGTCAAGTCCCGATTGAACCGCCTTGCCGCATCGTTGACATTGCGGGCGCCGATCGGGCGGCGTTCGGCCTCATAGGCATCGAGAAGATGAGGTCCACCCCATCCCGAACGGACAGCCTCCAGCATCCATGAAAGGTCGGTGGCGTCGCCCAGCCCTGTGTTCAAGCCGAACCCGCCCGAGGGTGTGAGCTGGTGGGCGGAATCACCGGCGAGGAAAGCGCGCCCCATGCGGTAGTGGTCGGCAACCATTTGGCGGCGCACCCAGTACAGTACCGACGTGACCTGATAGGGGAAATCGGTGCCGACAAAGCGGCGTATGCATTCATCGGCATCGATTTTATCCTGGTCATCAGAATCGGCCGATCCTATCACCTGCAAGCGCCAGAGATCCTTGCCATTCATCGAATTGAGCGTCGCCCAACGGCCTTCCGGCCCAAAGCTGACGTAGTAACCCGGCCCCTTATCATGGAGGGTCAAAAGCTCCGACGATTCGAACAGGATATTGGTCGAGTAGGCCAATACCGGCGTTCCCTCCATTTTGATACCAACGGCGGAGCGGATCGGACTTCCGGCACCTTCGCAAGCGACGACATAATCGGCACGGATATTCTCCTTCACGCCGGTTTCCAGATCTTCGATCTCGGCGGTGATGCCGTCGCTGTCCGGCGATACCGAATTGCACCGCGTGCGGTAGCGCAGGGTGGTGGCCGGGAAGGTCTCCGCCAGGGCCCTGAGCGCGGGGTCGAAGATGGTCTGCGGGCAGCGCGCGATCTTTTCGGCGGATGTCGGTGGTGTCTCGTAATCCTGATGGGCAGGCAATTTCTGATGGCCAAGCAGATACCCGGTAAGGCTGGTCACGTAAATGATGTCGTGGGGGTAATCCTTGGGAAAGCCTTGCTCGCGGATGATTTTGTCGACACCCCAGCGGCGGCACATTTCCATGGTGCGCATGTTGATGTCGATGAATTTTTGCTCGTTAACGGCGCCATCGCTCTGCTCGACCAACATGCAGGGCACGCCGCGCCAACCCAGGTCGACGGCCATGATCAGCCCGACGGGACCGCCGCCGACGATGAGGACGGGGATGTGCTTACCGGATTCCTGAGATGGTTTTTTCATCATATGTTCTACGCGGCCTGGTGATCTTCAGCCTTCGCCAAAGCACCAGCGCCACGCACCCTTCCAATGATTTCGGTGGCCTTTTCAGGCGTTAAATCGGCGCGCCAGGCGACATGGCCGTCGGGGCGCACCAACACGAGTTTGCGCTCATAAAGCGCCGTCAGTGCCGGTATATCCAGGGACACTACCTGTAAGGGCAAGCCAGCGGCGGCGGCGGCTCCGACCAAACCGTCCACCGCCGGGGCATCTGCGCCAAGGCGCAGCAAAACGAATCCGCCGCCAAAAAGATCGAGTATGGACTTGCCGTCTTCGATCCAGACATGGGGGGCACGGCCCCCGGGACGGGCAGACGGCACGTAATGTTTGGGATCAACCATCGCTGGCGTGCCGTCGGCAATGACGATCGGGGAGCTTTCATAGACATAACCGAGCTGGATTCCCGCGGTCTCATAACGGGGGCCAAGATCCGACCCGACATTGTCGCGGGCCATGGCCTTTTCCAGCCGGGCCGTGACTTTCTTGCGGACACGATCACCCTCGGGCGAAGTCTCGAGCAGCGCCGGTCCCGGAACCGCGCCTTTGCCGCCCTCGCGAAAGAACTTGGCCGCCGCCTCATTGACGTTGCGCTCACCGATGGGCCGGCGTTCGATCTCGTAGGTCTCTAGCAGCCGCGCTCCACCCCAACCGGCCAGTACGGCATCGAGCTTCCAGGCCAAATCCACCGCATCGCCCATGCCGGTGTTCATGCCGAAACCACCCGAGGGTGTGAGCTGGTGCGCCGAATCGCCGGCGAGGAAAACCCGGCCCTGACAATAGCGATTGGCGACCAACTGAGCCCGCACCCAGGACAGAGACGAGAGAATTTCATAATCGAAATCCTGCCCCGCCATGCGCTTGATGGCGGCGTCGGCGTCGAAATCATCCCAGAATTTGGGGTCCTTCGATCCGCGGACCTGGAGCCGCCACAAATCCTTGCCGTTGATGGCGTTGAGCGTTGCCCAGCGCCCCTCGGGGCTCATCAAGACGTAAAAACCCGCCCCCTTGTCATGCATGGCCGGCAGTTCCGTTGAGCGGAACAGGATGTTGGTGGAATAGCTGAGGACGTCGGTACCCTCGAGCGTGATGCCGAGCGCTTCGCGGATCAAACTCGCCGCGCCCTCGCAAGAGACCACATAGTCGGCACGCATACGCTCCTCGGTGCCGTTCTCCACATCCAAAAGCCGCGCCGTCACCATGTCGGCGTTTTGTTCGACGCCGACGCATCTTGTTCGGTAGCGTAACGTTACCGTCGGAAAGGACTCTGCGAGCTTGCGCAGGATGGGATCTAAGATGGTCTGGGAACAGCGCTGTTGCATCTCGAGCACATCCGGCGGTGTCTTCAGTTCGGCGTAGCTGGGATAACTCTGGCGCGCCAACAAATAGCCGGTGAGGCTGGTGACATAGTGGATGTCCTGGGGGTAGTCCCTGGGGAAGCCTTTGTCGCGGACCTCCTGGGCGATTCCCCAGCGGCGGTAGAACTCCATGGTCCGCATGTTGATGTTCTGGGTCTTGGGGTGCTCTATGACACCATCACCCTGTTCCACCACCTGACAGCGCACGCCGCGCCATCCCAGCTCGGCGGCCAGAACCAGTCCCACCGGTCCCGCGCCGACGATGAGGACAGGGACGTGGTCTGCGTTGTTTTTGTCGATTTGCCGTGCCATTTTGATCATATGATTGCTAGATTCTTATAGCCTGAAGCCATTCATATAAAACCCTTCGGTATGAAAATATTAGCATCCAAAGTATTATTTGGCTACAAAGAATGACGTATATATCTCATGGAGGATAAAGAACAGATGGCGGCCGAAAACCGAACCTACGTGGTGGGTTGTATCAAGCCTCAGCGCCGGCCCCAGGGGACGGCGGAAATGGCCCCGATTCTGCCACCGGAGATCAGGGTTCACGATCTATATCTCGGCTTCGAGTGGGGCACCATCGAGGAGTTCCGCCAGGCCATGGACGGTTACGGCCCAAAGGTGGCTGCCCATGCCGAGGCCGGGGTCGATCTGATCCATCCGGAAGGCGCGCCGCCCTTTATGATCCACGGCTATAAGGGCGAACAGGAAATCCTCGGCCAATGGAACAAAACCTATGACGTTCCCGTCTTCACCTCCGGCACCACCCAGGTTGCCGCCCTCAAGGCCCTGGGGGTCAAAAAGTTCGCCGGCGCGACCTACTTCGACGGCCCACTCAATCAGATGTTCACCGACTACTTCACCGAAGCGGGCTTCGAAGTCATGGGCATGCAGGGCTTGAACGTGGAGTATCTCAAGGTCAAGGACCTCTCCGACCAGGAGGTTCTGGACCATTTGGTCAGCGTCGCCAACTCCCGGCCCGATGCCGATGCGCTCTACATGCTGGGCTCGGCCTGGCCCCGGTTGAGCATCGTCGAAGAGTTGGAGGCTGAAATCAACAAACCCGTACTCCACGCCATGCAGGCGCGGTGCTGGTATTTCCAAAAGCTCCTGGGTCTGAAAACACCGATCAGCGGCTATGGCCGGCTGATGGCGGAAATTCCTTAAGTCCCCGGACCAGCGGGCAAAAAAACGGGAGCCCCCTGTGGGGAGGGCTCCCGAAGCTATTCAACAAAGTCGAATTCAGGGACGTGCTACTTGCAATTCCCGCGGATGACCGAGCTGCCATCGGCTTCGAAGGTGCAGGTCATGCCGACCTTGATCTTGCCGCGGACCCGGCCGGTGACGCCTCCGACCGTCAGCTTCTTGGTGAAGCGGCCGCTGATGCGGTAGGTTTTGCCGTTGGCCAGCGTGATCCTACGGCCTCCCTTCTTCTTCTTGGTGACCTTGGCGGTGATCTTGACGAGCTTGGCCTTGCGCTTGATCATCTTGGAGGGATCGAGCGCGGCCACCACCCGTTCCACGATGGGTTTGGGCGTGGCGTAGACCCTCTTTATCAGGTCCTCGATCTCCTTGGCGCTGACCGGATCAACCGGAAGCAGGCGCTTGGCCGCGATCTTGATGAAGCCCTTATCCTTCATGGTCTTTTCGAATGCCACACGCAGCATCTTGGCGCGGGCCGCCGGCACGCCTGGCGGCGCGAAATAAGGCCGCCCCAGCAGCATTTGCGAGGACAGCAGTTCCACCGCCTTGAGGTCATCGGGGTTCTTGACCAGATCATTGAGCCAAGGGACATCCTTGAGTTCGGGATTCTTGCTTATGCCCATCTGCATGACAATTATGGCCTTGTTATCCCTGAACCAGTGGGGCTTCTCCGACAAGGCCGACTTCAAGGTCCAGCCGAGCCGGGCCTGGACCTCGCCACGCTCGAGCGCCAGATTGACTTGGTTGCCGCCGGGATAGCCATAGACCACCTTGAACTTGGTGCCGAGCACCGCATTCACGATCGCAGGGAACTGGGACATGCCGGTCGACGGCCCGGTGCCACCGGCGATGACCTCTTTCTTCTTGATGTCATCGATCGTTTTGATGCCGGCGGTGTGCCAGACCACGGCGATCTGGGTCACCTGGTTGACACTGCCGAGCCAATGAAATTTCGACGGGTCAAAATTGACGCCATGGATGCGGAACAGCGGGCCGAGGACGATGCCGCGAATCAGGGTGGCGATATAAGTGCCGTCCTGGGGCGCCACATTGACGACGTAATTGACCGAGCGGATCGAGCCCGCCCCCGGCATGGAACGAACCAGGTATCTCGGCTTGCCGGGGATGTACTTCATCATATAGTCGCCCAGCGTGCGGGCAATGAAATCGTTGGTACCGCCCGGTGTGGTGCCGACGATGATGTTGATGGTTTTGCCCTTATAGAATTCCGCCGCCGATGCCGGGGCGGTCGTGCCGCCGGCCATGCATGCAAATGCCATGATGGCGGCCAATGGCGCTGAAGGTATCAAACGTTTCATACTGTTTTCTCCCTGTGGCTTGGAAAATTGTTAAATCGATCGGTTTGGTTCAGTGGCCCAATGTCTTTTGCCACGGCGTCAGCTTCAGGATGCGGAAGCCGTTGGCGATGTAGGGTTCGGCGTTGGCGATTTCCTCGGCTTCGGCGCGGGTCTCGGCACGGATGATGATCATGCCGGTGCCGTGGCGTTCGCCGTTTTCATCGCGGAACGAGCCGGCCCCGACCAGGGCGCCCTTGCCGTCCAGTTCCACCAGATAATCGTGATGGGCCTTGCGGACCGTCTCCACGCTGCCTTCGATCTCGGGCGGCGGATCGACCAGGGTGGTGTTCATCACCCAACATTGTTCGCGCTCAGCCATGGTTTGATGCTCTCCCTATGAAAATTATGAAAATCAAACCGATTTTCAGGCAGCCTATCACAAACCCCCACCATCGGGAGTCCAAAAAATCAGCCCAGTTAGTGGGGCGTTTCGGGGGTGAGCAATGATTCTATGGGCTCGTAGCATTTCATCCGCATTGCCCGGATGACCCTGTGATTTGAGTGCGCAGCCCTTGAATCGCGGCGAAACTCCCGGCAAACCAAGGTCAAATCGATTATGCCGTATGGGGAACAACTATCGTTCCCAATCGCTTATTTTCATTTGGGAAGGTTTGGCTGATGATGGCGGCCAGCCAAGGGCCGGTGCCGGGATCTCCGGCACTTTTGTAATGGGAAGAAGAAGGGACCTGCCAAATGACCGTACTGGACAGTGACACAATGAACACAGAGACCCTACCCACACGGGAAGATTTGCTGGACCGGGCCCGGGAGCTGGCGCCCATATTGCGCGAACGGGGGCCGCAATGCGATGCCGATCGCGTGGTCCCGGTCGAGACCATCGAGGATTACAAACGGTTGGGCCTCGTCCGCATGGCCATGCCCAAGCGTTACGGCGGCTATGAATTGGGATGGGACGTGTTGTGCGAGGTCACCCAGGTTCTCGCCGCCGCCTGCGGTTCCCAGGCCTGGATTCAGAGAGTCTTCGCCGACCATGCCCAGATGGTCTGCACGTTCCCGGAACAGGTGCAGGACGATGTCTGGGGCAAGGACCACGATGTCATGGTTTCGGCGAGCTTCGACCCGGTGGGCCGGGCGAAACGGGTGGATGGCGGCTATATCTTCAACGGCCGCCATGGCTTTTCCAGCGGCGTCGACCATGCGAGTTGGATGATCTGTGGCGGCTTTATCATGGATGGCAAGGAGCTCGACGGCCCCCATTTCTTCCTGATTCCCAAGACCGAGGCTACAATCATCGATGACTGGACCGTGATCGGCCTTGCCGGCACCGGTTCCAAGAGTTTCGAGATCGCGAAGGATACCTTCGTCCCCGAACACCGGTTCCTCGATGGCGGCCTGGCGCGCATCGGAAAGGGCCCGGGATGCAAGGTCAATACCGCCGCTCTTTACCGCACGCCCCGGGGCGGCGTCACCTCGACCGGATTCTCGTCGCTATGCGTCGGCATGGCCAAGGGCATGATGGAGGATTGGTACATCCTTACCCGCACGCGCAAATCCCGCGGCGTCCCCGTCGGCAAGTCGGAAGGTGTCCAGGTCCTGGCCGCCGACTGCCACGCCAAGATCGATGCCGCAGAGGCGCTCTATCTCAACACCATCCGCGACGTCATGGAGAGGTTGGAACGCGACGAGACACTCATCGAGTTGGACCTGGCGACGGCGCGGCGTAACGTGGCCTATGCCTGCCTGACGTCCCTCGAGGCCGGCACCCGGCTGTTCAACGCCGCCGGTGGCCGGCAGTTGTACGAGGGCAGCGTCCTCGAGCGGCAATTCCGCAATCTGATCGGCGGCGCCACCCACCATGGCGTCAACTGGGAGCGCGCGGCGCAGATGTTCGGCGTCATCACCCTGGCCGAGGACGCGGAATAAGGGGAACGCCGGATCGTGTGCCGCTGTCCGCCACGGACCGGAAGCGGGACTGAAGTCATATATGTATGGTCTATGATTTCCGTTCTCGGCTATTATATATATGCGGTCGCTGACAGGGCAGTGGGCTTACAGACAGAGGGGAACAATGGAGATTAACATCAGGCGGGCCGGGCATGTGGTGCTGCGGGTGACCGATGTTGCGCGCGAAAAGAGCCTTCTCGAAGACGTTGTCGGCTTCACCACATTCGGTCAGGCCGGCGAGCATTTTTTCTTCCTGACGTCGCAGCCGGTGAGCAATCACCACATGATCGCGGTTCGCCCCGGCAAGGACGGCGAACGCATGCCGGAGCCCGAGCGGCAAATCGGCATGGTGATGATTTCCTACGAGGTGACGGATTTCCCCGAGCTCCAGCGCATATATAAACGCGTCAGGGAAAAAGGCGCGGATTACGGCGCCAAAATCGTCAGGACCGAAGACCGCGGACACACCAACAATTTCACCATGGCCGACGCCGACGGCAATCAAATCGAATTCTACTGTTATCTGCCGGAAGACGAGGCCGCGGGCGCCACACCGTACGTGCTCCGCGGCTCGATCGAGGACAAACTTAACAGCACCGCCGCCTAAGCCCAGCGCGGCTGCTGAGAAACCGGGAGGAAAAAATCGTGAAGCTCGAAGACATGAAGCTCCGGGTGCGCCGGACCAGCCATCTCACCCTTCGCTGCAAGGACCTTGGCCAGTCCCGGGAATTCTATCAGGACATGCTCAATCTGTTTGTGGTCGGAGAGGACGAGACCGGCCGGGTCTATCTCGCCGGCGATCCCGACACCTCCCGGCCAGTGCTGGCGTTGTCCCAGGCGGACGAGGTCGACGTTCCGGTGCCGGCGCCGAAGAAAATGTATGGCATGGAGCATTTCTCGATCGAGGCCAGTTCGTTCGAACAGCTTCAAGAGATCTATCGCCGCTTCAAGGACAATGATGTCACCATTGACCACACCATGGATCACGGCATCACCAACAGCATCTATTTCCTCGATCCCGACGGCAATCTGATCGAGGTCTATTACGATCTGCCGCGGGCCGAGTACCGGGAGCCGGAATACCCCTTCGCCTCTTACGGTCCGATCGACGATAGGCTGGCCAAGACCGACTAGACAGACCGACTAGACAGACCGATTAGACCCGCGCCACATTGCCATCCACAAGGTATAGTGATCCGACAAAAAAACCGTGGAGGAAACCGTGGCCAAACCCGCTTCCAGTACACCGATCATCGATCTCCACGCCCATCTGAAGGTGCCGGGCGATGTTTTCCAGGGCATTCCGGAAGTCGATACGCGGCCCTCCAACGATCGCGGCGTCAGCGACCCCGACCTGGTGCCGGCGCTCAGCAATGTCGATGCCCGGCTCAAGGATATGGACCGGCTCGGCATCGATATCTCGGCGCTGACGCCGGCGCCGCCCCGTGGCTTCTATGGGCTCGATCCGGAAAAGGGACTGGCCGTCGCGCGCTTGGTCAATGATTACGCGGTGGAGTTCATCGCCCGGAGCCCGGACCGGCTGGTGTCCCTCGCCATCATTCCGCTGCAGGATGTCGAGCTATCTGTCTCGGAGCTCAACCGCGCCGTGACCGAGCTCGGCCTCAAGGGCGTACGCATCAACACCAACATCAACCGCAAAGAACTCGACGATCCAATATTCGAGCCGTTCTGGGCCCGGGCGGAAGAGCTCGGCACCCTGGTATTCCTGCACCCGCAATATTTCACCGACCCCGCCCGGCTCGGTGATTTCAACCTGGGCAATATCGTCGGCCAGCCGTTGGAGACGACTCTGGCGCTGACCCATATCATTATCGGCGGCGTGCTGGAGCGCCATCCCGGCATCAAGCTGATCGCGGCCCACGGCGGGGGCTATTTCCCGTTCTACACCGGCCGGTTCGACGAAGCCGCCCATATGCAACCGGACACCATGCCGGCGATCACCCAGGCGCCCAGCAGTTATTTAAAGAACATCTATTTCGACACCATCATTTATCGGCCCGAGGCGGTGTCTTACCTGGCCGATCTCGTCGGCGTCGGGCAGATCGTCATGGGCACCGACCGTCCCTATGATTCGAGCCTCAAGGACCCGGTTGGGCTGGTGCGCTCGGTCCCGGGCCTGGGTCAAGCGGACCAGGACCGCATTTTGGGTGGGACGGCTGCGGCGCTGCTCGGCCTCGCCTAGGCCAAATTGCGCCGCGGCGGGCTTTGTGAACGCGAGCCCATCAAGCCACCGCCCCTTCGGGAAGACGTCCGGCAATTTCAATGGAATTGCCGTCCGGATCCTTGATATAGGAATGACGGAAACCGGGCACGGCCCGATGATTGACATCATCGCAGACATAGACCGGAATATCGTTGGCGGCAAAATGCACCATCACCCGGTCATACTCGTCGTGATCGACGATGAAGGCATGATGAAATAGGGTTCCGTGGACATCCAGCCCATCGGGATTCGGCGAAACATGGCCTGGCATGCTGGTCAACACAACCACATCCCTGCCGGCGTTCATGAAGCACATCGTGCCGCGCGGATTCATGTGATAGGTCTTGAACCCCAGGATATCTTCGTAGAAGGCCTTGGCACGGTCCATATCCGTGATCGAAATGGTAATGTGGAGCAGTCCTTCTGTTTTCATTGATTTTCCTCCTTCAAACCGGCTCCGAAAATACCCAATTTTCACCGTCTTTGGAACAGTCCCCTCACAAAAACCAGCTTGTCAGGGTATCGCCGGGGGAATGCAGTTCACTTGGCGGCCCATTCGACGTAAAATTCCAACCAATTTGGAGCTTTTAAGGGGGATTAAGACAGATGGACATCAGGATGAAAACCGCGCCGGGGGTGCGTGTGCGCACCGCCAAGCTTTCCCAGGTGGCGGGGTACCGCTTCGACACCGCCGTCGAATCGGGCCATGTGGTGCCCACCGATGAGGGCACCCATCTGAAGGGCACCGGGGCGGCGCCGACCTCGCTCGAAACCCTGACCGCCGCCTTCGCGTCGTGCCAGTCGGTGCAGGTGGTCCGGGTCGCCGAAGCCATGCGCCTCAAGATCGAAAACCTTCACGTCACCTGCGTCACCACCTCGGGCAAGATTGACGGCATCAAGGGCAATGACGCGGTGACCCGCATCGACGGCGCCAGCCTGGAGGTGCAGTTCGACAGCGATGAGCCAAGCGCCCGGATCGATCGACTCAAGGCCCTGGCGGTGGACAAATGCCCGATCGGGCGCCTGTTCGAAGATGCCGGGATCGTGCCTGAAATCACCTGGAAGATCGGCGCGCCCGCCGCTTAAAGGGAGGACAACTTCGTGCGGATAGAAACCAATTGCTGGCTTGACCGCAAGTTCCTGTCGATCTCCGGCGAAGCCCCTGAGATGGCGGATCCGGAAGCAGAAGCCGATGCCTTGTTTACCCGCTTCGCCGAGGTCCTGGCGGCCCACGGTCTCGGTCTGGAGAACACCATTCGCAGCCGCATCTGGGCGGCGGATGGGGACGCCCGGACAGCCTGCAGCGCGGCCCGGACCCGAACCCTGGCGGGCCCGGCCCGTTCCGCCACCTCCAGTTACATTGCCCCGGACCATTTCTCCTCGAATGCCCGGGTCGCCATGGACCTGATCGCCCTCCATCCCACCCCCGGCGAAGACAAGGCCATCACCGAGCAAGATCCGCCCCAAGGCGTCATCAGATGGCTGACGGTGGGCAGGTTGCTGGTGCTGGCGGGCATGAGCTGCAACCAGGGCGGGCCGTTCGAAGACCAGGCGAAGGATATCCTGGGACGCATCACCGCCTGCCTGGGCGACGCCGGCTGCGGCTGGTCCGATGTCTGCGAGGTCACCTTCGTGCACGAGAACGCCGTCCGGCATCAAGATATCTTTGCAGCCTTGGGCAAGGAAACCGAGGTCACGCCACCGCGCATGACGTTGCTCCCGGCGGCGGGCTATTCGCGGCCGGGCAAGTTGCTGGAAATCGAGACCATGGCGATCCTGCCTGGCTAGGCCACGGGGGCATGGCGCCGCCCCAATCAGTCTCGGTCAAGGGTCGGGTCGAGGGTGATCTTTCCCGCGCCCGGGTCCTCCATCAGGATATGTGCCTCGCGGGCGGCGGTGAGCGGCAGGATGCGGGAAATGTGGATGTTGATCTTGCCCTGGGCGGCCCACGCCATGGCGCGGGTTAGCTGTTCGGCGCTGCGCCCGGTGCCACCCCGAAGCGTCAGCCCCCTTGCGGCCACGGTCTCCATATCGATATCCGCAATTGGGCCGCCATGGGCGCCGGCGGTCACCAGGCGGGCGCCCATGGTCATGGCGGCGATCTCATGGGGCAAGGTGTCGGGGTTGCCGATATTGTCATAAACCACATTCACCCCTTGGCCCGCGGTGAAGCTTGCCACCTCGCCGGCGAGATCGCGGTCATTGTAGTTGATGCCGAAATCGGCGCCGAAGCCCTCACCGATGGCGACCCTTTCGTCTGAACCCGCCGCGCAGATCACCCGTGCGCCGAGGGCCTTGGCGACCTGAATGCCGATACTGCCGAGATTGCCCGCCGCGCCCATGATCAGGACGGTCTCGCCAGCCCGCAGGCCCGCCATGTCTTCCAGCAGATTTATCGCCATCGGCCCATGCTGGGAAATGGCGCTGGATTCGGCGAAGGACAGCCGTTCCGGCACCGGGATCGCAGCCGAGGCGGGGACGCAGATATATTCCGCGTTGCCGCCGTCCCGATCTATTCCCAGGTGGGTTGTGTCGGCGCAGTGCTGGGACCGCCCGTCACGGCAGGGCCCGCAATTCCCGCATGTGATGCGGTACATGGCGGTGACCCGGTCGCCCACCTTGAAGGCGCTGACGCCGGCGCCGGCCTCGACCACCACCCCGGACGGATCGACGCCCAGGATCACCGGCAGGGTCACGCCGCGCTGGCGCTGATTGCCCTTGCGCACTTCGACGTCGAGAACCCGGTTGACCGAGACCGCATGGATCTCGATCTTGATTTCACCGGGCCCGGTCCGGGGTTCGGGGACGTCCTGGTATGTGAGGACCTCGGGCCCACCATATTGGTGGATGACGACAGCTTTCATGGCGCCATTATAGGCCGCATGGGCGAGATCAGGACCGGTCTTGGTAAGCCGCGGCCATGGCATCGCCACATTTCCACTACCAAGGATTTGGTGGGACAAGCGGGAACTGCTAGCATGTGGGCAATCAACAAGGCTCGGCCATGGCATTACGGTCCGGGCCGGGGCAACCAGGTGGGGAGGTAACGGCAACATGTTCTCAAAATTCGACCATGTGGCGATCTTCAGCCACGACTACGCCATGAACGCCAGGTTCTACCAGGCCTTGTTCGGGCTCAAGCAGCTGCCTTCGACGCGGCATACCGGCGCTATCCTGTTGAGCGATGGCCGCCTCGGCTTCAACCATGTCCATGTGCGCACCGGATTTCCCACCGGGCTCAACCATTTCGGCATCCAGGTTGAAGACGTGGATGAGGCGATTTCCCGCATCCGGGCGTTCGATGCCAGCTATGACGTGGTCGAACGGCCTCCGAACCGTAATATCATCGCCTATTCCGCCCATGATCCCGACGGCAACATCTTCGATCTGGCCCAGCGCGACGATGAACACAACCGCTTCCGCGCCTTGGGCGAACATGGCTGGCAATCCGATCGGGTGATCTCCCATTACGGCGTCACCACCCGCGATCCCGAGCTTTCGTTCCGCTTCTTCACTGAAGTGTTCGAACTCGCCCCGGTCAACAAGGTCGAGGGTGATCCCAACTATTACGTCACCGACGGCGAGCTTACCGTCGTCTTTATTCCTTGGAACATCCACGATTACGCCGAGGTCGACGCGGTGCGTCCGGGCACCGATCATCTCGGGTTCCAGGTAGAAAGCATCGATGCCCTGAAACAGGACATCGAAAAGATGGTGGACCTCAACGCCCATCTCCGGCCCTGGCCGTTGGGACGCGGCTCCGAAGGCGGACCACGTCTGGAGCATTTCAAACGCAACACACCCTATGCCAGCTACCGCACCACCGACATCGAGGGCGTCCACCTCGCCATCCACGAGTCATAAAGAAGGGGAGGCTACCGTGATGACTTTCCACCGCATGATTGCTATTGGCGCGCTCCTCTGTGCGCTCATTCTGGTCCACGCCAAACCCGGCGATGCCAAATCGGTGGGTGATTTCTACCAGGGCAAGACCATAACCATGCTGATCGGCACCAGCCCCGGCGGCGGTTACGATACCTATGCCCGGCTGCTCGCCCGCCACATGGGCCGCCACATTCCGGGCCAGCCAAAATTCGTCGCCAAGAACATGCCCGGCGCCGGCAGCCGCCGGGCTGCAAGCTTCCTTTACAACGTGGCGGCCCAGGACGGTAGCTTTCTCGGCACCATGCAGCGCGCCGCCATCTTCGATCCCCTGTTCGAAGGCAAAAAATCCCGGGCCAAGTTCGATGCCCGCAAGTTTCAATGGATCGGCAGCGCGACGAGGGAAACCACCGTCGCCGTCGCCTGGCACAGCTCGGGCGTCAAGTCCTACAAGGATCTGTTCAACAAGGAACTTGTGGTCGGCGCCACGGCGCCAACCTCGATCCTGGCCTGGATGCCCCACATGCTGGGCAATTTGTTCGGCATGAAGTTCCGGGTCATCGCCGGCTATCCCGGCGGCAGCGAAGTCGATCTCGCCATGGAGCGGGGCGAACTGCAGGGCCGGGTGATTTATTCCTGGTCGAGCCTGAAGACCCGGCGGAAACAATGGCTCAAGGACAAGAAGGTCAACATCCTGTTCCAGATGGATTTGCAGAAGAACCCCGACCTTCCCGATGTGCCGCTGGCGCTAGACTTCGCCAAGAACGCCGATGACCGGGCAATGCTGAGCATGCTGTTCAGCGTCAACACCTTTGGGCGGCCCTACATGGCTGGCCCCGGGGTGCCGAAGGCGCGGGTCGCGGTGCTGCGCCAGGCGTTCGACCGCACCATGGCGGACAAGGCCTACCTCGCCGATGCCAGGAAATCCAAGCGCCTGATCAGCCCGGTGAAGGCTGTGCGCCTCGAGGCCTTGATCAAGGCGGCCTATGCCACCCCGGCCAAGCTGCTTGATCGAATTTCCCGATTGCGCAAGCCCCGGGGCAAAGTTGCAATGCGCGCCTCCAGCTTCCAGACCGTCGCGGCCAAATTCACCAAGATCAGGCAGAAGGGCCGGCGCATGGCGGTCTATTTCATCGACAAGGGCAAGACTGTCCGGGCCAAGATTCACGGCCGCAACACCAAAATCAAGGTTGGCGGCAAGGGTGCCGACCGTAGCGCGCTCAAGGTCGGCATGACCTGCAAGCTCACCTATGAAGGCGATGACAGTTTCGCCAAGACGGTGGTCTGCCCATAGCCGAGACCGAAAGAAAAGGAGAACAAGATGCCGGCTATCCGCAGGCTCAGCCGCGACGTGCTCACTTTCAACCCCGAGCCCGACAAGGTCGAGCGCGTCGAACTGCCACCCGACGGCACCAAACTCGACGGCGAGGCCGTCAAGAAAATCATGGTCGGCAATACGGTGTCGGAAATGCGCATTCGCCAGGGCAAACCCTATTGGCGGTCCTGGCACTACTATATTGACGACAAGACCATGGCGGCGGTGATCTGCCACAATCTTGGCCGGCCCTCACGGCGTCCCTGGGGCATAACCGCCGACAACAAGTACTGGCGCATCCTCAGCCGGCGGGAAAAACTCTACTGGAACAATTTCCGCATCGAGGACGGCATGCTGGTGATGGATGCCTGCGACGGCAATGACGAGGACAGCCGCGGCCTGGTTTTCAAGGGCGACAGCGAGGATCTCGCGGCCCCAACCGAGGGCCTGGACCTGCTTGAGGAAGACGGCTGACGGCGCGGAGTTCGGCGCTCTAGGCCACAGCCCCGCGCACCCGGTCGATGACCGCCGCGCAATCGCCGGGCACGGTGTCACCGCGCCAGGCGACATGGCCGTCGGGCCGCACCAGCACCAGCTTCTTTTCATAAAGCGCCGAAAGCTCCGGCAAATCGAAGCCATGGACTTCGAGGGGCGCACCGCAAACGGCGGCGGCCTTGACGAATCCATCGGCCTCCGGCGCGTCCCGGCCCAGGCGCAACAGCACGAAACCCCGGCCGTAAAGATCAAGCACCGATTTGCCGTCGGCGATCCAGCCATGGGGCGCCCGCGCGCCGGGCCGCGTCGTCGGATGATAGAGCCGTAGGTCTTCCATCGGCGGCGGCGTTCCGTCGTCCACGCAGATGGGAGAATCCTCATAGATATAGCCGAGCTGGACCCCCTGGGTCTGGCGATGCTTGATCTTGCCGATGGCGTCAGCCGTTTCCCGGCGGACCTTTTCGCCCGCCGGCGTGGCGTCGGTGATCGCCGGGCCCGGCGCGATCCTGGTCATGCGGTCGAAGCCGGCCTTGGCGGCATTGACGTTGCGCTCACCGATCGGGCGGCGTTCGGCCTCATAGGACTCGAGCAGCCCCGGGCCACCCCAGCCCTCGATCGCGCCGCGCAGCTTCCAGGCCAGATCGACGGCGTCGGCGATCCCGGTGTTCATGCCGAAATTGCCCTGGGGCGACAATTGGCGCGCCGAATCGCCGCAGAGGAATATGCGCCCTTGGCGGTAGTGGTCCGCCAGCAGCCTGCGGGTGACCCAATTCAAAACCGCCACGATCTCGAAATCGAAATCACGCCCGATGAAGCGGCGGATCGCCGCATCCGCGTCGAGATCCTCCCAGGCCTTGGGATCGTTGGTGCCGCGGGCCTGCAAACGCCATAGATCGCGTCCATTGATGGCATAAAGCGACGCCCAGAATCCCTCCGGCCCGATTGCCGAATAGGTTCGCCCGGCCCCCTTGTCATGGAGCGTCTCCAAGTCTTCGGATCGGAACAGCACGTTGGTGGCATAAGTCATGGATTGGATGCCTTCGAGCTTTATGCCCAGGGCATTGCGGATCGAACTCCCGGCCCCTTCGCAGGAGACCACATAGCCGGCCCGGATCTCGAAGGTCTTGCCGGTCTTGAGATCGCACACGGTCGCGGTGGCGCCGCCGCCATCTTGGGCAACCTGTTCGCAGCGCACCCGGTAGTTGAGGGTGACCGACGGGATGGCCTCGACATGGGCTTGCAGGATGGGATCGAAGATGGTGTTGGGGCAAAGCTGGTATTTCTCGGCGACGCCCGGCGGCGGGGTGGTCTCGCCAAGGGGCGGGTAGTGTTGGCGCGCCAGCAGATAGCCGGTCAAGCTGGTGACGTAGATTTCATCCCGGGGCCGGTCCTTGGGATAGCCCTTGGCCCGCACCTCTTCGGCGATGCCCCAGCGGCGGCAGAACTCCATGGTCCGCATGCCGACGCCCATGACCTTGAGATGTTCGATGGCGCCGTCGGTTTGTTCGACGACCCGGCAGGCTATGCCCTGCCAGCCCAGCTCGGCGGCAAGCGCAAGCCCCACCGGCCCGGCGCCGACGATGAGGACCGGAACGTCTTGGTCGTTATGCTCGGACGGGTCTGTACTCACGGCCGGGTTCCCTTGCTTGGTGCATCATAATGCAAAAATAAATTCTATTCCCAATTGAATGACGGGGGGTTGGTGTCAGGCGTTGTGTGATGCTATTGGGGGGCATGGCCAAGATGACAACCGGAAACCGCCCGGCGACAGCGCAACAACAGCGCCGCGCCCTGGAGCTTACGCTCAAACGCAATCCGGACGATAGCGAGGCCTGCCTCGAGCTCGCCGAGCTTTTGTTCCGCCAAACGGGCGGGGCCAAGGGCGACGGTCTTGAACGCGCCCGCGAATTGGCAGAGCGCGCCATCCTCGGCGGTCCGGTGAAATTCGAAGCCTATCTCTTGATGGGGAAGATCCTGGTCGGGCTCGAAAGATTCAAGGACGCCATCAAGGCCCTCAACGTGGCGGAGAATTTCGACCGGGACCACCCGGACCTCTATGTCGCCTTGTCGGTGGCCTATGCCAAAACCCGGCGGCTGAAACAGGCACAAGCCATATCCCGGCAGCTTCTTGGCAAATACCCGGTTGGGTCCAGGCGCTCGGCCAACCCGGAGGCCGAGGTCCTGGTTTTGGAGACCCTGAACAACACCGCCTTCGTCACGCCATTATATGGCACGAGTGCTTACGCCCAGACCAACACCATCGCCGCCCTGCCACCGGCGCGGGTCTCGCTCCATCATTTCTATATCGACGCCATCGGCGAAGACGGCGATGACGGCTGGGAACACATCCCGGCGGACACTTTCCAGGTTATCTACAACAACGCCGCCAATGCCGAGCTCAACCACATGCGCGGTTACGGCGCCAAGGTCCGTGCCATTGCCGCCCGCTTGGGGCTAGAAGTCGTCAACGGGGTGGACGCCACCGACCTCACCACCCGGGAAAATAATTTTGAGAGGCTCCAGGGCATCGACAATTTGATCTTTCCCAAGACCGTCCGCTTCGAATTCGCCCGCGGCGAGCAAGACGCCATCGCCGGGCGCATCGAGGCGGACTTCGAATTCCCGGTGTTGATCAGATCCGCCGGTACCCACCGGGCCAGCGCGCTCGGCCGGGCCGACAACGCTGAAGAGTTGCGAAAGGCGCTGCCGCGGTTTGCGCGATGGCCATGTTTCGTGATCCAGTTCCATGAAAGCCGGCACCCGAGTGGAAACTTCCTGATGTACCGGGCGGCCTTCATCGGCGGCGCGTTCTATCCCGCCCGCATGTATCTTGACGGCCAATGGCTGGTCAGCGGCCCGGCCCAGCGTGCCCTCAGCCAAACCCCGATCGAGGCGGACCCGGCGTTACAGGACGAGGAAAAGGCCTGGCTCGCCGATCCCGAAGCTCGCATCGGTGGGGCCAACATGGCGGCACTTCTCGCCGTCAACCGGGTGATCGGGCTCGATTGCTATGGCATCGATTTCGGCATCGGCGCCGACGGGCGGATCATCATCTTCGAGGCCAATTCCGCCAAGAATCTGCTCTCGATTCGCCGCCACGGGCTGAAATTCCCCTATCTCAAGCCGGCGGCGCTACGCATCCAATCGGCGCTGGAGGATATCATCATCGCCAAGGCAAGAGGGTAGGGGATTACTTGGCGAGCACGACAAGATCCGAGGTGCCGCCGACGCCCAT
>CBDUSV010000008.1:0-22102 GCA_965369885.1 uncultured bacterium | reverse complement strand
AAGCGCATCACCGTCAATCTGGCGCCGGCCGATCTTTCCAAGGAAGGCAGCCACTTCGATCTTCCCATCGCCCTGTGCCTGCTGGTCGCCATGGACGTGCTGCCCGCCGACGAGCTCGCCGGCTATGTCGCCTTGGGGGAGTTGGCCCTGGATGGCGCCATCAGCGCCGTCGCCGGGGTGCTGCCCAGCGCCATCTCTGCCCATGGCCGGGATCTGGGCCTGATCGCGCCCGCCGCCCAGGGTGGCGAGGCCGCCTGGGTCGAGGGCCTGGAAGTGCTGGCGCCGGCGGATCTGTTGCAGCTGGTCAATCATTTCAAGGGCACCCAGGTGCTGAGCCCGCCTATCCCTGAGATGGCCGACCCGCCGGGCCTCGGCCCCGACCTCAAGGACATCAAGGGTCAGGAGGTGGCCAAGCGCGCCCTGGAGATCACCGCCGCCGGCGGCCATAATTTGCTGATGATCGGCCCGCCCGGCGCCGGCAAATCGATGCTGGCGGCGCGGCTCGCCGGATTGCTGCCGCCGCTCGATCCCGCCGAGGCGCTCGATGTCTCCATGATCCATTCCCTCGCCGGGACGCTCACCGATGGGCGCCTGCTGCGCCAGCGCCCGTTCCGCGATCCCCACCATTCGGCGTCCCTGCCGGCCCTGGTCGGCGGCGGCCATAAGGTGCGCCCGGGCGAGATATCGCTGGCCCATCTCGGCGTGCTGTTCTTAGACGAGTTGCCGGAATTCTCCCGCGCCACCTTGGAGGCCCTGCGCCAGCCGGTGGAATCCGGCCGGATCACCATCGCCCGGGCGTCGAGCCACGCCACTTACCCGGCGCGCTTCCAGCTGGTCGCCGCCATGAACCCGTGCCGCTGTGGCTATCTCGGCAATCCCGAGCTCGCCTGCACCCGGGTGCCCCGGTGCGCCACCGAATATCAGTCGAAAATCTCCGGCCCGCTGTTCGACCGCATCGACATCCATGTCGAGGTCCCGGACGTGAGCCCCGCCGATCTCGCCTTGCCGGCGGCGGCGGAAGGCTCGGCCGAGGTGGCAGCAAGGGTGGCACGGGCGCGCGAGCGCCAACGTCAACGCTATCAATCGCTGAATGGCGGGGGCAATGGCGGGGGCGGGGCCAGGGACGGGATCAGCCCCGTCATCCGCACCAACGCCGAGGCCGATGGCGATCTCTTGGAAAAAGTCGCCGGCCCCGACGCCGAGGGCCGCAAGCTCCTGACCGAGGCGGCGGAAAAGATGCGCCTGTCCGCCCGCGGCTACCACCGCGTCCTCCGCGTCGCCCGCACGCTGGCCGATCTAGACGAAAGCGAAAACGTCCACCGCATCCACATCGCCGAAGCGGTGAGCTACCGGCGGATATTCCCGGGGCGGGGGTTGCGGGTGGCTTAGGGATCTACCCCAAGAACAGGGTCTTTTCGCGCTGGAACAGGCGTGTTGTCCACCAGAAGAAGAAGAAGGCGGCGAGGCCGGTGGTGGCGTAGGAGAGAGCGATGTGGACCAGTTGCACGTCCTTGCCGGACAACAGTTCGTTGAACAGCATCATCTGGCTGAAGCCCGGGATCGAGGCGATCCAGGCATGCGCCCCGGGCGGCGAGAACGCCATGGCGACACCCGGCAGCGCCGGGATCACCGGCAACAGGCCGAGATAGATCTGGGCCTCCTTCATGGAGCGCGAGACCGCGGCGATGGCGATCTGCATGGTCACCGCCAGCGCCATCAAGGGCAGGGTGATGACATACATGATCATGAAGACGACGGCGCCCGGCGGCGACGTCAGGGTGGGATTGTTGCCGGCAGCCCATTGCAGCATCAAGACGAAGGCGGCGTAGTTCACCACCAAGGTGATGGCGGTAAACGCGAACGCCGCGATGGCCTTGCCGAACAGCAACTGCCAGCGCGGCACCGGGGCGCTTAACAGCGGTTCCAATGAGCCCCGTTCGCGCTCGCCGGCGGTCATGTCGATGGCCATGTAGGTGCCGCCGAGAAACACCATGAACATGATCAGGGGCGGAATCATCTTGTAGAACACGGTGGCGATGTTGGGTTTGCGCCCGACATTGACTTGTTCGACCACCAGGGGCTGGAGGCGGGAGAGGTTGATGCCGCGGGCCCGCAAACGCTTTTGGGTGACCTCGCGGGTATAATTGAATAACAGGCGCATCACCGTCTGGGTGGTGGGGCCGTTGGCCATGCGGTTGAGATCGATCAGCAGGCGCACCTTGACCGGCCCGCCGCTCGACCCGGCGCCAGGGGCCTGTGGCGGCACGATCAGGATCACCGGCTCGGCGCCGGTGCGCACGGCGGCTTCCGGGTTGGCCGGCGCCGGTCTGAGGGTAACCTTGTTCCTTTTTAAATAGGCCTTGAGGCCGGGGGCGTTGTCGGTGCCGACGGCGGCCAGCACCAACTCGGAGGCGGGCTTGCCCTTGATCGAGGTCGAGGTCATGTTGAGCAGAACGCCGACCAGAAGCGGGCCGAGGACGGGATAGATCAGGGCCAGCATCAGGCTGCGGTGGTCGCGCAGGTGATCGCGCAGCTCCTTGACCAGCACCACCCAGGTGAAATTGAACATGCGGTGGCCGAAGCTCTTGGGCGCAATCTCGGTCATTGCTCCCCCTGGGCCAAGGCGGTGACGATCATGTCCTCGAAATCCTGCTCGCGGGTGTGGGCGCGGAGCTCATCCGCGGTGCCGGAGACCACGATGCGGCCATGGGCGATGATAAAGAGCCGGTCGCACAAGGCCGAGATCTCGGACAGATTGTGGCTGGCGATGAGGATGCAGGCGCCATCGTCGCGCATCTCGCCCAACAGCGCGCGCACGGCGCGGGACGACACCACGTCGAGGCCGTTGGTGGGCTCATCCAAGATCAGATTGTGGGGGCTGTGCACCAGGGCGCGGGCCAGCGCCACCTTCAACTCCTGGCCGCGGGAATAGCCCCTGGCCCGGCGGTCGGCGAAGTCCGTCATCTCCAAGCAGGTGATCAGCTTGTCGATGCGGTCCTCGAGCCCGGGCCCGGCGGCATCGTGGAGGCGGCCGTGATAGCGCACATGTTCGCGTCCGGTGAGGCGCATATAAAGGCCGCGCACATCGGGAAGCACGCCGAGACGGCGCTGGGCCTCGATGCGGTCCGTCGTCGAATCCTTGCCATCGACCAGGGCGGCGCCGCGGTCGGCCTGCAAAAGGCCGGCGATGATGCGAAAGGTCGTGGTCTTGCCGGCGCCGTTGGGCCCGATCAGACCGGTGATCTCGCCATCGGCGGCGCACACATCGAGCCCGTCGACCGCGGTGACCTTGCCGAAGGACTTATGAAGGTCTTTGATCTCAATCATTGCCCAATGCCGGTTCCGGCGCCGCATCGGTGACGCCAAGCCCCCGTTTATGGTCCCAACACCTTAGCAAAGGGTTATCCCCCGTCGGCCAGCATCGGTCCCAAGGGCCTGCCGGCGAAGATATGGACGTGGAAATGGGGCACTTCCTGGCCGCCATCGGCCCCGGTATTGGCGAGAATGCGGTAGCCCGGCCCGTCCAGGCCCAATTGCCGCGCCACCGCGCCCACCGCCTTGAAGAAGCCGGAAATCTCCCCCGCGCTTGCCTCGGCGGAGAAATCCTCCATCGATTCATAGGCACCCTTGGGGATGACCAGGACATGGACCGGGGCACGGGGATTGATATCGTTAAAAGCCAGGGCGAATTCGTCCTCATAGACCCTGTCGCAGGGGATTTCGCCCTTGAGGATTTTGGCGAAGATGTTTTCGGGATCATAGGCCATGGTTGTATTCCTGGGGCGGTATTCCTGGTTCAATGTCTGGGCAACGGTCCGGGAGGGGCCCATCAGTCGTCGCGGGCGGCCTTCTCATCCAGGCCCGAGACCCCCTCGCGCCGGGCGAGCTCGTGCCACACTTTCTCGGGCGTGATGCCGGCATCAGCCCACAGCACCAACAAATGATAGATCAGATCGGCGCTTTCACTGACCAACTTGTCGCGGTCGCCCTCGAGGCCTTCAATCATGGTCTCCAGCGCCTCCTCGCCGAGCTTGCGGGCAATCTCGCGCGGCCCGCCAGCCAGCAGCTTGGCGGTATAAGACGCGCCGGGGTCCGCGCCGCGGCGGCTCTCGATGACGGCGAACAATCGCGCCAGCACCTCGACCGCCTGGTCTGCGCCGTCACCATTGTTATTGCCGTTGCCGTCCGCCGGCTTGTCCGCCGGCTTATCTGCCGCCATGGGGACCTCTGGGATATCTCTCCGTGGGTTCGCTGCCCTGCCTAACAGATTTGCCGGAAGATGTCAGCCTGCTGTCAGGTCTCAAGCGGCGCCTCGATACGCATGGGAATTCCCGCCTTGGCCATATGGGCCTTGGCCTCGGCGATGGTGTAAGTGCCGAAATGAAAGATCGACGCCGCCAGCACCGCCGTGGCGTGGCCGGACCGCACCCCTTCGACCAGATGATCCAGGGTGCCGACACCACCGGACGCGATCACCGGCACGGATACCGCATCGGCGACGGCGGCGGTGAGCGCGATGTCGAAGCCTTCCTTGGTGCCGTCCCGGTCCATCGAGGTCAGCAGGATCTCGCCGGCGCCGTACCCCGCCATGCGCGCCGCCCATTCCACCGCATCCAGCCCGGTGGCGTTGCGCCCGCCATGGGTGAAAATCTCCCACTTGCCCGGAGTGGTTGATTTGGCGTCGATGGCGACGACGATGCACTGGCTGCCGAACTTGACCGCCGCTTCGCCGACGAATTCAGGGCGCGCCACCGCGGCGGTGTTGATCGAGACCTTGTCGGCGCCTGCGCGCAGCAATGTGTGGATGTCGTCGACGCTGCGCACGCCGCCACCGACGGTGAGCGGCATGAAACATTGCTCGGCGGTGCCTTGAACCACGTCATACAAGGTATCGCGGTTTTCACTGGACGCGGTGATATCGAGAAAACACAGCTCATCGGCGCCGGCATCATTATAGAGGCGGGCTTGCTCCACCGGATCGCCGGCATCGATCAGGTCTGTGAAATTCACCCCCTTGACGACACGGCCGTCCTTGACGTCAAGACACGGGATGAGGCGCATTTTCAACATGACTACCTATCCCTGAGAAGTTTAAGCGCGGCCTTGGGATCGATGCGTCCGTCATAAAGCGCGCGGCCGCAAATGACGCCTTCGATGCCGGATTCTTCCTCGCGTTTAAGCTCTTCCAGATCGGTCAGGGAAGACATGCCGCCGGACGCGATGACCGGCGTCGTCAAGGACCACGCCAGATCGACGGTGGCTTCGAGATTGATCCCGGTGAGGACGCCGTCGCGGGCGATATCGGTATAGACGATGGCGGCGACGCCGCAATCTTCGAAGCGCAGCGCCAGATCCAGCGCCTTGACCTCGGAGGTCTTGGCCCAGCCCTCGACGGCGACATAGCCGTCGCGGGCATCGATGCCGACGACGATGCGGCCGGGAAAGCGGCGGCAGGCTTCCTTGACCAGGTCGGAATCGTCGAGCGCCACGGTGCCGAGGATGACCCGGGCAACGCCCTTGTCGAGCCACATCGCCATGGTTTCCAGATCGCGGATGCCGCCGCCGAGCTGCGCCGGGATCTTGATGGCCTTGAGAATGCCCTCCACCGCATCGCCATTGACCGGCTTGCCGGCGATGGCGCCGTTGAGATCGACGAGATGGATCCACTTGAACCCGGCCTTGGCGAAGGCCTTGGCCTGGCCCTCCGGGTCCGGGTTGTAGACCGTGGCCCGGTTCATATCGCCCTGAAACAGGCGCACGCAGGCGCCGTCCTTGAGATCGATGGCGGGGAACAGGATCATGGCCGCCACCGCAGGAAATTGGCGATGATGCGAAGCCCAATGGCCTGGCTTTTCTCGGGGTGGAATTGGGTTCCAACCATGTTGTCGCGTCCCACCGCCGCGGTGATGGGGGCGCCGTCCGTGACCTGGGCCAGCAAATCTTCCGCCTTGGCCGGGCGCAAATGGAAGGAATGGACGAAATAGACGTGGCGGCCGTCATCGATGCCGGCGAACAGCGGATGGGTCCGGGCGCGGATTTCCAGATCGTTCCAGCCCATGTGGGGGATGCGGTAAAGCGGCCCGGTGGCGACCGGGGTCTCGATGGCGATCACATCGGCGTCGATCCACCCCAGTCCGTCGTGGCTGCCATGCTCCAGACAGTGGCGCGCCATCAGTTGGGCGCCGACGCAAATGCCAAGGAAGGGCCGGCCGCCTTCGATCACGGCGTGCTGCAAAGCTTGCGTCATGCCCGGCAAATCATCGAGGCCGCGTTTGCAATCGGCGAAGGCGCCGACGCCGGGGAGCACGATGTGGCTCGCCGCCGCCACCTTGGCCGGGTCGGGGCTGACCTCGATGGTGTGATCGAGCCCATGGTCCCGTGCCGCGCGCTCGAAGGCCTTGGCCGCCGAATGCAGATTGCCCGAACCGTAATCGATGATGACGGTGTTCATGGCCTGGGATTCATGATCTGGGCTCGGGGACCGGCGGCGGGGATGGCGGCGGCAACGGGGCCATCGGGCTTTGACGGATGGCGCCCCGGGTTTGGTCGAGATAGCGGTGAAGCGCGGCGTCGGCGTCATCGCCCGCCACCACGCCTTGGTCGGCATAGCCCCGGCGGCCAAGCGTCCAGCGGCGCAAGTCGCCACCGTGAAAGCCGACCAGGGCCAAAAATCCCAGAATGACCGCAACCTTGCCCATAGGGCCAAGCCCGAGCACTTCGGCGCCCAAACCGATTGCGATGCTCAGCCCCACAAGTGCGGCGGCCACCCACCAGGCGCGGTGCCACGCCGCCCACAGCGCGGTAAACAGGAACGCGGGCCAGCAGAAGCCTTCTTTTACCAACTCGGCATCGCCATCGCCGTCAGCGGCGGTGGGCGAAACATGGACGGAATAGATTTTCATGGCCAATCGGTGGCACGGCGCGGCCGCAACCCTTTATGATTCCACACCCTAGAGCGAGCCGCCAAGCACGCCCTTGGTCGAAGGAATCTCGCCGGCCCTGCGGGGGTCGATCTCCAATGCCTGGCGCAGGCTGCGCGCCAGGCCCTTGAAACATGATTCGACGATGTGATGGCTGTTGTCGCCGTAAAACGTCTCCACATGCAAGGTGATGCCGGCATGCTGGGCGAAGGCCTTGAACCATTCGCGGAACAGTTCGGTGTCGATCTCGCCGAGTTGGGGCTGGGCGATGGTGACCCGCCACACCAGACAGGGCCGGTTCGAGGCATCCAGCGCCACCCGGGTCAGGGTTTCATCCATGGGAACCAGGGCCGAGCCATAGCGCGCGATCCCGGCGCGGTCGCCCAGCGCCTCGGACACCGCTTCGCCGATGGCAATGGCGGTGTCCTCGGTGGTGTGGTGGGGATCGATGTGGAGATCGCCCTTGGCCCTGACCGTGAGGTTGATGAGACTGTGGCGCCCGAGCTGGTCGAGCATATGGTCAAGAAACCCGATGCCGGTGGAAATCTCGCAAATCCCGTCGCCGTCGAGATCCAGCGTGACCTCGATGTCGGTTTCCTTGGTTTTTCGCGCAATTGTGGCCTGGCGCATGGCGGCCTCCTTACGGCTATTCGCGCCCTTTTAGCAGGATGGGCCGCGCCGCGAAAGGGTGGGGCGCCACAATCTCCGCCTCGGCCCTTGAATGTGGGCTTTCAAAGGCCACATGCTCTGCTATCTTGGCGCTGAATTCCTGGAAGGCAAGCGTGGACATGGCGGAACAACGCGATCTCACTTGGCACGGCACCACCATCCTCTGCGTGAGGAAAGGGGGCGGCGTGGTCATTGCCGGCGACGGCCAGGTCTCGATCGGCGATACCGTGATCAAGGCCAACGCCCGCAAGGTGCGCCGCCTCGGTGGCGACAAGGTGATCGCCGGGTTCGCCGGCGCCACCGCCGACGCCTTCACCCTGTTCGAGCGCCTGGAAGGCAAGCTCGACAAGCATGCCGGCCATCTGACCCGGGCCTGTGTCGAGCTCGCCAAGGACTGGCGCACCGACCGCTATCTGCGCCGCCTGGAGGCGATGATGGCGGTCGCCGATAAGGAGGTCTCCCTGGTGGTCACCGGCAATGGCGACGTTTTGGAGCCCCAGGACGGTTTGATCGGCATCGGTTCGGGCGGCAATTACGCCCTGGCCGCGGCGCGGGCGTTGATGGATGTGGATGCCATGGACGCCGAGGCGGTGGCGCGGCGCGCCCTGGAGATCGCCGCCGGCATCTGCGTCTATACCAACACCGACGTCACCGTGGAATCCCTCTGAGCCATGCCGCCGGTCACCAGCGCATCGTTCAGCCCACGGGAGATCGTCTCCGAACTGGACCGCTTCATCGTCGGCCAGAACGAGGCCAAGCGCGCCGTCGCCGTGGCGCTGCGCAATCGTTGGCGGCGCCAACAGCTCGACGAAGTGCTGCGCGAAGAAGTGTTGCCCAAGAACATCCTGATGATCGGGCCCACCGGTGTCGGCAAGACCGAGATCGCCCGCCGTCTGGCGCGCCTCGCCCAGGCGCCGTTCATCAAGGTCGAGGCCACCAAGTTCACCGAGGTCGGCTATGTCGGCCGCGACGTCGAACAGATCGTCCGCGACCTGGTGGAAAGCGCCATCCTGATGACCCGCACACGGCTACGCAAGGAGGTCCGGGCCAAGGCCGAACTGGCGGCCGAGGATCGCGTCCTCGACGCCCTGGTCGGCGATAACGCCACCTCCAAGACCCGCGACAAGTTCCGGGTCATGCTGCGCAATGGCGAGCTTGACGACAAGGAGATCGATCTCGAGGTCGCCGATTCCGGCGCCGGCGTCATGCCGAGCTTCGAGATTCCCGGCCAGCCCGGGGCCCAGATGGGGATGATCAATCTCGGCGATATCTTCGGCAAGGCGTTTTCCGGCCAAACCAAGCCCCGGCGCATGACCGTGGGCGAATCCCACGACGTGCTCACCGACGAGGAAAGCGACAAGCTGTTGGACGAGGACCGGGTCATCCGCGAATCCATCGATGTCACCGAACAGAACGGCATCGTCTTCCTCGACGAGATCGACAAGATTTGCGCGCGCTCGGAACGCCAAGGCGCCGATGTCAGCCGCGAAGGCGTGCAGCGCGATTTGCTGCCGCTGATCGAGGGCACCACGGTGATGACCAAGCATGGCGCGGTCAAGACCGACCATATCCTGTTCATCGCCTCGGGCGCTTTCTCCCTGGCGAAACCGTCGGATTTGCTGCCCGAACTGCAAGGCCGCCTTCCCATCCGGGTCGAGCTTGCGGCGCTCAGCCGGGAAGATTTCGTGCGCATCCTGACCGAGCCCGAGGCCAGCCTGATCAAGCAATATGTCGCGCTCTTAGGAACCGAGGACGTCACCCTGGACTTCAGCGAGGACGGCATCGCCGAGATCGCCAAGATCGCGGCGGAAGTCAATGACAGCGTCGAGAATATCGGCGCCCGGCGGCTCCAGACGGTGATGGAGAAGCTGTTAGAGGATATCAGCTTCGAGGCCGCCGATCAGCCCGGCACCAGCCACCACATCGACGCCGAAATGGTCCGCGACCATGTCGGCGACCTGGCCAAGGACACCGATCTCTCGAAATTCATTCTCTAGGGCTAACGCCCGCGTTTCAGCATGACGTAGAAGGCGCCGGAACCGCCATGGCGGGGCTGGGCGCCGTGCAACGCCAGAACCCGTTCGCGCAGTGGCGGCGTGTTCAGCCACCGGGGCAGCATGGCGCGCAACACGCCGCTTTCACCCCTGGGTGTCAGCCCCTTGCCGGTGACCACCAGGACACAGCGCTTGCCGGCACCCTGGGCGGAGATCAGGAAATCCGCCAATTCCTGGTGGGCCTCGTCCTGGGTCAGGCCATGGAGGTCGAGCTTGGCCTCGACCTTGAGCTGGCCGCGCTTGAGCCGTTGCGCCGTTCTCTTGTCGAGGCCCGGCGTGCGGCCCGGGGCCAAATCCGGCAATGACGGCGCGCGCGGGGCCGCTGCCCCGGCGCTTGGTGGGCTAGGTTTCGCCTGCTCCGCCCCACTGGTGGGCGTGTTCTGGTCCTGGTGCTGGTTCTGATCCTGGTCCTGTTTCGAAAGCGGTTCGATCTCGGCCATGGTCTCGGCCCAAAGCGCGGCTTCCTCGGTGCTCAGCGGGCGGTTCCCGCCTTTTTTGGTCGGTGTCTTGACCATGGTTGCTCAGCTTTGCCCGGCGCGGGCGCGCAGGCGCTTCGCGGTCGCCCGTGGCAGCAAGATGTAATAGCGGCCCTGGGCGCGCATCGCCCCGGCGCGGGCCGCCGCTTTGGCGCCAAAGCCCCAGAACACGTCCCCCCTGACCGGGCCCTTGATGGCGCCGCCGGTGTCCTGGGCCACCATGAGACGGCGCAGCCGGGCCGGCGCCTTGGCTTTCCCCCTCGGCAGTTCGGCAACATCGAGCCACACCGGGATGCCGAAGGGCAGGAACTTGCGGTCCACCGCCAGGCTGCGCCCCGGCGTCAAGGCGACGCCCTCGGCGCCGATCGGGCCCGGGCCCTTGAGCACGCGGAAGAACACATAGGAGCGGTTCCTTGCCATCAGGCGCCGGGCCTTGCCGGGATTGTCCTTGAGCCAGGCGCGCAACCACTGCATCGACATCTGTTCCCTGGTGGCGTCGCCGCTGCGGATCAGCAGGGCGCCGATGGAACTGTAGGGATGGCCGTTCTGGGCGGCATAGCCGAGGCGAATGACGCCGCCGTCATCGAGCATCACCCGGCCCGAGCCCTGGATATGCAGGAAGAACGCGTCGATGGCGCTGTCGACCCAGACGATCGGCCGCGCCTTGACCGATTTGGTGCTGCGCTCGATGCCGGCGCGGTCGGGGAAGGGGCGCAAACGCCCGGACACAATACGCCCGGCGACGCGCCGGCCCCGGAGATCGCTACGGAATTCGCCGAGCTCGACGGTGACGAGATCAACCGGCCGCCCGTAGATCGGAACCGAATAGCGCGCCGATGCGGTCTTCGATCCCCGGAGCTCGGCCTCGTAATAGCCGGTGAACAGGCCTTCGGTGTTGCCGCCATCGGCGGCTTCAAAGGGAACGAAATGGGCCTCGAAGAATTGCCGGACCAATCGGCCGTCCTTGCTCCGCAATGTTGTGGCGGCGGCGCAGGGGGCTTTCCAATCGGCGGCACGGGCGCCGATCTCCCCGGGACCTAAGGGTTGGCCCGGTTTGGATGGCGCCAAGCGGGCGCAGGACCGCAGAAAGGCGGTTATGGCGTCTTTCGGGGAATCCTCGGTCCAGCCCGCAAGGGCGGAGAAATTCACCGCTGTCAGGCTGAGCCGCCCGGCCGGAGGCGCGCAGGCGGCAAGGACGCCGGCCAACACAAGAAGCGACGCGGCGGCGGACCTACTGGGTCGTTTCGGTTCGAACCAGCGTCCAGTTGGGGTCACGGGATCGGGTGTCACGCGTGAAATGCCAAATGTCGGTGACGTCGGAAATTTGATCTCCATCACCATCGACGATATCGCCGTCGGCGCTTAGGGTCACGTTGATCTGTTCGGTGACGAACTTCACCGTGAGATAGGCGGTGGGGCCGTTCATATGGGCCTCGAGGATCTCGGTCTTCTTGAACCCGACCAGGGTGGTCTCGAGGGTCTCGCCGGCCTCTTCGCGCGCCTTGATGGCGGCGGCAAACTTGTCGAAAACCTCGCGGCTCAACAACGGTTTGAGCTTGCGGGCATCGCCGGCGGCGAAGGCGTCGACAATAAATTCGAAGGCGCCGCGGGAGCCTTCCAGGAAATCCTCCACCCCGAAATCGGAATCGGCGACCTGAATGCGGGTGAGCGCCGCGTCCAGGGGGGTTTTGCCGCTGTCGTCGTCATCATCGTCGTCTGCCGACTTGCGCCGCCGTGCGCGTCGGCCTTGGTCGGGCAGGCGTACGACCTTGTCGGACTCCGATTCCTGTTCGCGGGCGGATTCACCCCTGGGCGCGGCCAAGGGGTCCGGGCGTTGGCGTTCATTGCCGGTGCGCCGCCCCAGCACGCTGCGCAAGCGCAGGACGATGAACGCCGCCACCATGGCAAGCAGAATAATGTCGATAAACTGAAAGCCGTCGCCCATATTAAACCTTCTGGGCTGCCGCCGCCGGCTCACCGGCGCCCTGCCGGCAACCCTGCACGTGAAAGAGCCCGCGAAAGATCCTATGACGTTAACAACCTCGGGGGTTAAAATCCAGTCCCGAGACCCTAGCATGAGAACTGTAAGTAAGCCTTACCCTGGCAAAGAACAACCGGCCCATGATTCTATTGTTCATCTTTATCATCGTACCCATCGTTGAAATCGCCCTTCTGATCCAACTCGGCGGCTTAATCGGCCTGTGGCCGACCCTGTTTATCGTCGTTGCCACCGCCTTCATCGGCAGTTGGTTGCTGCGCTCCCAGGGCTGGAACGTGTTTAACCGCGCCCAGATTGCCCTTGCGGCGGGGGAATTCCCGGCCCATGAGCTGTTCGATGGGCTGTGCCTGATCGTGGCGGGGGTTCTGTTGCTGACCCCGGGTTTCGCCACCGATGCCCTGGGCCTGGTGCTGTTCGTGCCGGGCCTGCGCCTGATCCTGGCGCGGGGGTTGTGGCAAATCCTGCTGCGGAGCGACAGCGTCAGGTTTCAGTTCCACGGTGGGGCGATGGATCAGCACCCCCACCACCATGAGTCCGACGAGTCCGACGCCAAGACCATCGAGGGCGAATATCGAAACATAGATGACGACCGCCGGCCCGATGACGAAGACGGCCCCTGATCCGGGTGCGCTTGCGCGCCACCCCGATCCATGTTAGCCACGGCCCGGTCTTGAGTGAGGAGCCAAATCATGCCCGATAACCCATCCGACAATAAAACCAATGGCGGCCCCCAGGCCAACGGCAACGGCGCCGACACCGACACCGACATGATTTCGGTTCAGACCTACGCCCAGTATGTCAGGGACTTTTCCTTCGAAAACCCGGGCGCGCCGGAATTTTTCGAGGACGGCGGGGAAGAAGGCACCATCGACATGCACATCGGTGTCGATACGGAAAAACTCGACGGCGATATCTTTGAGATCAGCTTGTTGATTCGTGCCGAGGCCGGCCGAGGCGACAAGACCCAATTCCTTGTCGATCTGACCTATTGCGGTTTGTTCCAACTGACCAATATCCCGGAAGAAAACATCGAAGAGATCCTGCGGGTACAATGCACCGGGCTCCTGTTTCCCTTTGCCCGCCATATCATCGCCGATGCGACACGCAATGGCGGTTATCCGCCCTTGTTGCTCAATTTGATCGATTTTGGCGCGCTTTACCGCAAATACCACGACGATGATGGCGACGATGATGGCGACGATGACGGCGACGATGATAACGAATCTACCGGCGAAGCGGCCGGAGAAGACCAGGTGAGTTGAGCCGCGTCCTTAGTCTTTTTCTTTCCAGATCGGATTTTTCAGGCCTTCGACGAACGTCTCGTGATCGCGAAGTTCCTCCGCCGTCGGCCCATGGGCCCGGACCGGACGATCGGGACGTTGTTCCGATGACATCGGCGCCGCCAACGGCACCTCGGTCTTTGCCGCGCCCAGGCTTAAGCCGGGCTGGCGTCCGCCGGTGAGCTCCAAATAGACCTCGGCCAGCAATTCGGTGTCGAGAAGCGCGCCATGGGTGGTCCGCGCCGAATTGTCGATCTCGAAGCGCCGGCACAAGGCGTCGAGGGACGCCGGCGCGCCGGGGAACCGGCTGCGCGCCATGGCCAGGGTGTCGATGATCCGGCCGGTGGAAAGCGTTTGATCATCCAACTTTTCGAATTCGGCCCTGATGAATTTGAGATCGAATTCGGCATTGTGAATGACGAGATCGGCGTCACCGATGAAAGCCAAAAATTTGCCGGCGATGTCAGCGAATTTGGGATGGGTGGACAGAAATTCCTCGGACAAGCCATGGACATTGAACGCCTCGATCGGCATGTCCCGCTCGGGATTGACATAGGTTTGAAAGACCTTGCCGGTGGGCACGCGGTTGTCGAGCTCGAGACACGCGATCTCGACGATGCGGTGGCCCTCCCCCGGGTCGAGGCCGGTGGTTTCGGTATCGAGCACGATTTCGCGCATGGCTTCCGCCCCCTCGGGCTTTTTGCGGGCTTTTTGCATCACGCCATTCTCGCAATCTCTGACAAATGACGCAATGTCAGAGCCCGGCCTAACCCGGTGGGAACGATGAAATCGGCCCGGTTCAGTTTCTCATGCTCGGGCATTTGCCGGGCGCGGATCGCGGCGAGGCGCTCGGGCGTCATGTCCGGGCGCCGCAGCACGCGGGCCTCTTGGATGAATCGCGGCGCGGTGACGACGATGGTGGCGTCGCAACGGCGGTCACCGCCGGTCTCGAACAACAGGGGGATTTCAAGGACCACCAGCCGGTCACGCCGGAGCTCGGCCTGTTTGATGAATTTCATCTCGGCCCGGCCGACCCGGGGGTGAAGCATGGCCTCCAATTTTTTCAGCGCCGCCTTGTCGCCGAACACCGCCGCGCCCAGGGCCGCGCGGTCGACGGTACCGCCTTTGACCGCGGTGGGGAACATCCCGGCGATCTCGGCCACGACCTCGGCATCGGTGTAAAGACCGTGAACCACGCGATCGGCCTCGAACACGCGCACCCCCATGCGGCGGAACATCGCCGCCGCGGTGGATTTGCCCATGGCGATCGAGCCGGTCAACCCTAAGATGATGGTGCGCCGTGCCATGTCAGACCATGTCAGATGTTTTGCGCGAGATAGTGGCGCAGATCATCGTTGACCTCGGGATCGACACCGAACCAGGCCTTGAAGCTGGGGCGGGCCTGGTGGATCAGCATGCCGAGGCCGTCCACCGCCACATTGCCGGCGTCGCGCGCCGCCTTGAGCAAAGGTGTTTCCAACGGCGCATAGACGATGTCATAGACCACGGCGTCCTGGCCAAGGCCGCCAATGTCAAGATCGAGCGCGGCCTCCTTGCCCATGCCCTGGGTGGTGGCGTTGACCACCAGGGATGCGTCCTCAAGCGCCGATGTGCGCGCGATCCAGGGCATCACCTTGACCGGGTCTCCCAGCGCCAGGGCCACCGCCTCGGCGCGGGCAAGGGTGCGGTTGACGATGCGCACTTCCGGTACGCCCCCATCGCATAACGCCGCGCATATCGCCCGAGACGCGCCGCCGGCGCCGATCACCACCGCCGGGCCGCTCTCGGCCCGCCACCCCGGCGCCGAGGCGCGCAGGTGAGCCATGAAGCCAAGGCCGTCGGTGTTGGCGCCCCAAAGACTGCCGTCGTCGCGCACGGTGACGGCGTTGACGGCGCCGATGCGCCGGGCCGCGTCATCGGCCTCATCGACGACTTCTAGGGCCACGGTCTTGTGGGGAACGGTGATGTTGATGCCGCGAAATCCCATCGCCGCCGCGGTCCGCAAGGCCTGGCCGAAATGCCGTGGCTCGACGCCTAAGGGCACATAGGCGCCGTCGATGCCGTATTTGTCGAGCCAGTATCCGAACAGGCGCGGCGAACAGGTATGTGCCACCGGCCAGCCCATGACGCCGGCAAGTCTGGCCTGGCCCGACGGGATCATGGGGCCACCACCCGGTGGGATCTGAGGAAATCAAGCAATGGCAACAACGGCAATCCCAACACGGTGAAATAGTCGCCCGATATGGCGGAGAACAGTTGAACCCCTAAGCCTTCAAGCCGGTAGGCGCCAACCGAGGCGAGAATATCAGGCCCGGCCCTGTTCAGATAGTCGTCAAGGAACTCGTCACTGAAAGACCGCATGGTGAGCTCGGCGCGAGCGGTATGATGCCATATGCGCTGGCCATCGCGAACCACCGAAACACAGGAAATCAGTTGATGGCGGCGCCCGCGCAAGGAGAGAAGTTGCGATCGGGCTTGGTCGCGGGTGGCGGGCTTGTCATACCACACACCTTCGCAATCAAGCATCTGGTCGGCGCCAATCACCAAGGCATCGCGATGGCGTCCGGATATCCGGACCGCCTTGGCGGTCGCCAGACTCTCGCCAACCAAGGCGGCCTCGGCGCCGTCCGCGGCCATGGCGCGCTTGACCTCGTCTTCGTCCATGGCCGGGACCTCTATGGTGAATTTCACGCCGGCGCCTTCAAGAAGCGCCGCGCGCACGGCTGACGAAGAGGCCAGGATGACGTCTGGAGCGGGATTTTGATCCAATTCGCGGGATTGCTCTATTTGATTGTTTCTATTCACGATTTATCAAATCGGTTGTCTTCACCCGATAATTGTATAACTCCTCGGCCATAAGGGATAACCACCGATGCCGGCAAGGTCATGGCCTAACCATCCACGTACCCTTTGAATCGAGACAGGAAAAATACATCGTTGAAATTCTTTTCCCGTCCTTTGCGAAGTGGGAACAAGTCATCATGGTTACCACTTGCCCCCATGATTCCTATATTCCACCATCACCACAATTGGTCGCCATAATAGGGCGCTGACAGCTGTTGATCATGAATTTTCCAACCATTGATCCACAAAACCAGCTCCAAATATATTCATTCACCAACATGGTGGATAATATCAACCATTATGGGAATCCCCATTTCCCACAGGGACAACAACAACAACAACCTTTTTAGGATACTTAATAGGTAGTAGTAGATAACTCCTGATGCCATCGAGCCCGTCTTCAAACACCTCCACCGGCCGCCCCCCTCAAAAGCTTCTTCTTCGCGCCTTGGCGGGAGAAACACTTTCGAGGCCGCCATTCTGGTTCATGCGCCAGGCCGGGCGTTACCTGCCGGAATACCGCAAAATCAGGGAGAACATGCAGGACTTCCTGCAATTCTGCTATTCGCCGGCAGAGGCGGCGGAGGTCACATTACAACCGACTACACGCTTCGGGCTCGATGCCGCCATCATCTTTTCCGATATCTTGGTAATTCCCGATGCCCTGGGCCGCGATGTCAGCTTCATCACCGGACGCGGGCCGGTTCTGCGGCCATTGGAAAATATCGCCGAGGTCTCGTCGATAACGCCAATTGATCTACGCCGCCATCTTGCGCCGGTCTATGAGGCGATTGCCCGGGTCCGCGAAAAGCTTGGCCCCGAGACCGCGTTGATCGGTTTTGCCGGCGCGCCGTGGACGGTGGCGTCCTACATGATCGAAGGCGGCAGCAGCCGAAATTTCGAGAAGCTCAAATCATGGGCCTATGGCCGGCCCGACGACTTGGAAACCCTGATGGGTATTTTGGCCGAGGCCATAGCCGAACACTTGATTGCCCAGATCGAGGCCGGTGCCGATGTGGTCCAGCTGTTCGACAGCTGGGCCGGCGCCGTTGCCGCATCGGAATTCGATCGCTGGGTGATCAATCCAACAGCCGAGATCGTGAAACGAGTCAAAGCCGCCCATCCCAAGACGCCGATCATCGGCTTCGCCAACAAGGCTGGGCTTTTGCATGATCCCTATGCGCATAAGACCGGCATCGATGGGGTGTCGATCGATTCATCGGTGCCGGTTTCGTGGGCGGCATCCATCCTGCAAGGCCCATGCGCGGTGCAGGGAAATCTTGATCCACAGCTTCTCGTCGCCGGCGGCGCCGGGCTCGAACATGAAGCTCGGACAATCCTCGAAACTTTGGGCCAGGGGCCGTTCGTGTTCAATCTCGGCCATGGCATCGTACCCGAAACCCCGCCAGCCCATGTCGCCCAGCTGGCCGATTTCATCCGCGGCTGGAGCCGTTGAAAACCGCGGTCGTGCTGTTCAATCTGGGCGGACCCGACGCCCCCGAAGCGGTCGGCCCATTCCTCACCAATCTGTTTTCCGATCCCGCCATCATCGCCTTGCCGGCGCCGCTGCGCTGGCTGGCGGCGCGCCTCATCGCCGCCCGGCGTACCCCCCGGGCCCGGGAAATTTATGCCCAGATGGGCGGTGGCTCGCCGATCCTGGGTCACACAAGGCAACAGGCGGACGCCTTGCAAGGCGCGCTGGCGGAGCTTGATGAGGTTCGCTGCTTCGTCGCCATGCGCTACTGGCATCCCATGAGCGATGAGGTCGCGGCCGAGGTGCGCGATTTCGGCCCCGATGAGGTGATTTTGCTGCCGCTTTACCCCCAGTTCTCGACCACGACGACCGCGTCGGCCTTCCGGGACTGGGACCGGGCCGCCGCCGCCTCGGGCCTCGATGCGCCATCGCGGCGGATATGCTGCTTTGGCCAAGAGCCAAATTACCTGCGCGGCCTCACCGGCTTGGTGGCCCAGGGGCTGGCCGAGGCACGCAGCCAGGCGCCGGGAGCAAAAATCCGGCTGTTGTTTTCGGCCCATGGCCTGCCCGAGCGCATCGTGGCTGCGGGTGATCCCTATCAGTGGCAGGTCGAGAAGACCGCCGCCGCGGTGGCTGGGGCCCTGGGTGAACCCGGTCTCGACTGGCGGATATGCTATCAAAGTCGGGTCGGGCCCCTGAAATGGATCGGCCCCGCCACCGATGGGGAGATCATTCGCGCCGGGGATGACGGCGTCGCCTTGGTGGTGGTGCCGGTGGCCTTCGTCTCGGAACATGCGGAAACCCTGGTCGAGCTTGATATGGATTACCGCCGCCTGGCCGAGGCCCACAATGTGCCGGCTTATATTCGTGTCCCGGCGCTGGGCACCGATGCCGCCTTCGTCGATTGCCTGGCCGCGTTGGTGCGCACGGCCCGGATGTCGAAGGCGCCGGTAAGTTCCGCCATGGGTGGGCGCAAATGCCCGGAGGCCCTGGGCAAATGCCCTATCCGGACCGATTGACCAGACCGCATTGAGGAGGTGAAGCCGATGTCGTGGCTGAGTGACGCTTACCCTTGGATAAAGGCGCTTCATATCATCGCGGTCATCGCCTGGATGGCGGGGTTGCTCTATCTGCCCAGGCTGTTCGTCTACCATTCGGGCGCCGAGCCGGGCTCGGACAGCGCCGCGATGCTGGAGATTATGGAGCTCAGACTGCTGCGCTTCATCATGAACCCGGCGATGATTGCGGCGATAGGGTTCGGCGCCCTGTTGCTTATGACGCCCGGCACGGTCGATTGGTCGGCGGGCTGGGTCCACGGCAAGGGAGCCCTGGTGGTGGCTCTGACCCTGGCCCACGCCATGATGAGCCGATGGCGCAAGGGGTTCGCGGCCGGTACCAACCAGCATTCGGCGAAGTTCTACCGCATGGCCAACGAGGTCCCGACCGTGCTGATGATCGCCATCGTCATTCTGGTTGTCGTCAAGCCCTTCTGAAGACCAACCCCTTCCATGGGCTGTAATATTCATACTTTGTTAACCATTCGGTGACAGCCTGGGCCTGGATTTTTCATCTTTTACCCTTGTCAGGGCCGTCATCGCGGCCAATATGGTGCTTATATGAAGCTCAATCCCCGTTTGACAGCGGGCGGGGATTTCGCTAAACGGAAAGTCTAATCATCTGGGCGCTTGCCCTTCTGTCTCGTCGGTCCCACCTCTTTTCATAAAAAACCTCCAAAACAAAAAGTAACCCGTATCGCGGGTGTGGCCCAAGACACCGGGACAAGTGCACCGGCAATACGGTCAAATATCGGCCCTTTCCACTCTTCCACCATTCACCCTTATCTATAACGACCTTAGCGGTCCCACCACAATGAACCTCCAGGAACTCAAGCAAAAACCACCCGCCGATCTTCTCGCCTATGCGGAGGATCTCGAAATCGAAAATGCCAGCACCCTGCGCAAGCAGGACATGATGTTCGCAATCCTCAAGCAGCTTGCGGAGAACGACATCCCCATATCCGGGGACGGTGTGCTGGAAATCCTACAGGACGGCTTCGGCTTCCTGCGCGCGCCCGAAGCCAACTACCTGCCCGGGCCCGACGACATCTATGTCTCGCCGAGCCAGGTGCGGCGCTTCGGATTGCGCACCGGCGACACCGTCGAGGGCGAGATCAGGGCGCCGAAGGACGGCGAACGCTATTTCGCCCTGCTCAAGGTCAAGGACATCAATTACAGCGATCCCGAGCAGGTTCGCCACCGCATCAATTTCGACAATCTGACGCCGCTTTATCCCGAAGAGCGGTTCAATCTGGAAATCGATGATCCCACCGCCAAGGATATAACCACCCGCGTCATCGACATCATCGCGCCACAGGGCAAAGGCCAGCGTGCCTTGATCGTGGCGCCGCCGCGCACCGGTAAGACGGTGATGCTGCAAAACATTGCCCATTCCATCGCCGCCAATCATCCCGAGGTCTATCTCATCGTGCTGCTGATCGACGAGCGCCCCGAGGAAGTCACCGACATGGTGCGTTCGGTGAAGGGCGAGGTGGTGAGTTCCACCTTCGATGAACCGGCGCAGCGCCACGTCCAGGTCGCCGAGATGGTGATCGAGAAAGCCAAACGCCTGGTCGAACACAAGCGCGACGTCGTCATCTTACTCGATTCGATCACCCGGTTGGCTCGGGCCTACAACACCGTGGTGCCGTCGTCGGGCAAGGTGCTGACCGGTGGCGTCGACGCCAACGCCCTGCAGCGCCCCAAGCGCTTCTTCGGCGCGGCGCGCAACATCGAAGAGGGCGGCTCGCTGACCATCGTCGCCACCGCCCTGATCGATACCGGATCGCGCATGGACGAAGTGATCTTCGAGGAATTCAAGGGCACCGGCAATTCGGAAATCATCCTCGACCGCAAGCTCACCGACAAGCGGACCTTCCCGACCATCGACATCACCCGGTCGGGCACCCGCAAGGAGGAATTGCTGGTCGACAAGGGAATCCTGTCGAAGATGTGGGTGTTGCGCCGCATCCTCATGCCCATGGGGGTGGTGGATTCCATGGAGTTCCTGCTCGAGAAACTACGCCAGAGCAAGAACAACGACGATTTCTTCGAATCCATGAACACCTGAACCCAGGACCGGCCCTGGTTGTGCCCTGGCCGCACTCTGGGGCGCGGTTGCGGCGCCATTGGGCCCCCTGCCCCGCTTGCCACAAGCTTTGAGCCCAGCGGCTCTACAACCTTTGATCAGGGAATGAGAATGGTCGAGCCGGTGGTCCGGCGGGCCTCGAGATCTTCATGGGCCGCCGCCACTTCGGCCAGGGGATAAGACTGCCCGACCTTCACCTTCACCGCGCCGGATGCCACCACTTGGAACAATTCCTCGGCCGCCGCCAGCAGATCTTCGCGCTTGGCGACATAGTTGACGAGTGTCGGGCGCGTCAAGAACAGCGATCCCTTGGCCGAGAGCTGGTGGATATCAAACGGCGCTACCGGGCCCGAGGATTGTCCGAAACACACCATTAAACCCAGGGGTTGCAGACAATCGAGGGATTTGGCGAAGGTGTCCTTGCCGACCGAATCATAGACCACCGGCACGCCTTCGCCGCCGGTGAGATCACGCACCCGGGCGACGAAATCCTCTTCGCGGTAATTGATCGGATGGTCGCAGCCATGGGCCTTGGCAAGTTCGGCCTTGGCGGCGTCCCCCACGGTGCCGATCACCGTCGCGCCGAGATGCTTGGCCCACTGGCACACCAGTAGCCCGACACCGCCGGCGGCGGCATGGATCAAAATGGTGTCGCCGGCCTTGACCCGGTAGATGCGGCGCAACAAATAATGCGCCGTCAGTCCGCGCAGCGTCACCCCTGCCGCCTGTTTATCGGAGACATCATCGGGCAGTTTGATCAGACGGTCGGCGGCGATGTTGCGCTCGGCGCTGTAGCCGCCCAGTCCCCCGGCATAGGATACCCGGTCGCCGATTGCGACGTCGCTGACCCCGTCGCCGACGGCGGTGACCGTGCCCGCGCCCTCGACACCCAAAATCGCCGGCAGTGACGGCAGCGGATAAAGCCCGGTGCGGAAATAGGTGTCGATGAAATTGAGACCGATGGCGGCCTGGCTTAACCGCGCCTCGCCGGGACCGGGAGGGCCGACCTCGATGTCCACCTGGATCAGCTTGTCCGGACCACCGGTTTCATCTATGCGAACCGCCTTGACCATTTCACCGCACCAGCAACCTAGCCGAGGTTGGCCTTGAGAAATTCGGCGCTGCGTTGGTTGGCAAGGGTGGCGGCGTCGGCCACATAGGACTGGCCACCGGCGCGGGCGAAGGCGTGATCGACCCCGGGATAGCTGTGGATGGTGACGAGATCGTTGCCGGCGAGACCGC
>CBDUSV010000007.1:0-22269 GCA_965369885.1 uncultured bacterium | reverse complement strand
GACCCCAGGGAAAGTGCCACAGAAAGCAAACCGCCTTCGCGCCGGCGACGGTCCGGAGGTAAGGGTGAAAGGGTGCGGTAAGAGCGCACCGCGTCCACGGTAACGTGGGCGGCACGGTAAACCCCACCGGGAGCAAGACCAAATAGGGGCGGCAGCCGGTTCGCCGGCAGGCGGGTTTCCGCGCCGCCGCCCGGGTAGGCCGCGCGAGGCGTCCGGTGACGGACGTCCCAGATGAATGGCCATCACCTGTCCCAAGTCGCAAGACTTGCGGGCGGGAACAGAACCCGGCTTACAGGCCATCTGGCATTATTCCCACCGATCACACTGATCATGTGGCTCATCGCCGAATACCGAAAGCCCTTTTACTTGGACGCCAAACCCCGGCCCGGTGGGCGATTCCAGGCCCCGCCCAAATAAGAACATAAATAGAACATAATTTGGCCGCAATTTTCGCCGATGTTTGTCCTGCATCGTCGGGTCGACAATTGACCTGATCCGATTTCTACATGAAACCGCCAAATGGGGGGGCGGAATTAATCTGTGATTAACTTGTTTTGACTATGAATCCCCATTGACGCCCATAAGCACCCATGTTATCCCATGCTGTCCCAAATAAGGGGCGGCCGCGTTGCCTGTTTTCAGGGGGAATACCCAACGGGTAACTGGGAGGTCAAAGCGGGCGTGAATGGAGGTTCAAGGTGGCTTTGTTTTTGTCCACCTTCATCAACAAGGTCGACCGTAAAGGCCGGGTTTCCGTGCCGGCGCCGTTTCGCGCCCAGCTCGTGGGCCAGACCTTCAACGGCATCGTCGCCTTTCGATCCTATCGCCAACAGGCCATCGAGGCCTGCGGCATCGACCGCATGGCCAATCTCAGCGAAAGCCTCGACGAGTTGGACCAGTTTTCCGAAGCCCAGGACGACCTGGCGTCGACCATCTTCGCCGATGCCCATCAGCTGCAATTCGACAGCGAGGGCCGGGTGATGCTGCCTTCGCTTTTGGCCGAGCACGCCAACATCACCGACACCGCCGCCTTCATCGGCCTCGGCGCCACCTTCCGGATCTGGGAACCCGAGGCGTTCCGGGCCCACCAGGAAATCGCGCGCAATCGCAGCCGTGACCAGGGCGCGACCCTGCGCCTCAAGCCCCGTGAGCGCTGACCATGGGCACATCGACACAGCAAAACGACCAACCCCCCATCCGCCATACGCCGGTGATGCTGGGCGAGGTGATGGCGGCGCTGGCGCCACGGGACGGCGAGGTCTTCATCGACGGCACCTTCGGCGCCGGCGGCTACAGCCGCGCTCTTCTGGACGCCGCCGACTGCACGGTGTGGGCCATCGACCGCGACCCCGAGGCGGTGGCAAGGGGCCGGGAACTGGCCTTGCGCTCCGGCGGCCGTCTCACCGTGCTGGCCGGGCGCTATGGCGACATGATCGAGCTGTTGCGCTCCCATGGCGTGATTTCGGTCGACGGCATCGCGCTTGATCTCGGCGTGTCCTCGACCCAGCTCGATGATGCCGGGCGCGGATTTTCCTTCAGCGCCGACGGGCCCTTGGACATGCGCATGGGCGCCGGCGACGGGATCACCGGGCCCAGCGCCTATGACGCCGTCAACAGCCTCAGTGAGGCCGACCTCGCCGACACCATTTACAGATATGGCGACGAGCGCAAATCGCGCCGCATCGCCAAGGCCATCATCAGGGCCCGGACCCGGGCGCCGATCGAGGGCACCCTTGAGCTTGCCGACATCGTGCGCCGCGCCGCGCGCGGAGCCGGCGCGACAGGGCGCCGTGGTATCGATCCGGCAACCCGGACCTTTCAAGCCCTTCGCATTTACGTCAACGATGAATTGGGAGAGCTCGACCGCGCGCTCAGTGCCGCCGAACACATACTCAGGCCCGGCGGCCGGCTTGCGGTGGTTGCCTTCCATTCCCTTGAGGACCGCAGGGTCAAGTCATATTTAAAGACCAGATGCGGGCCCTCGGCGCGGCCCTCGCGCCATATACCGTCCCTTGCCTCCCGGGGGACTTCGCGAGGTGCCGCGCCAACCTTTCGTCTGCTCAACCGCCGGGTGATCAAACCCGGCGCGGCGGAAGTGAAGATCAACCCGCGATCGCGTTCGGCGCGGATGCGGGCCGCTCTCAGGACCGAGGCGCCGCCCATGGCGGTGGACCAGGCAAGCGGCGGCCAGCCACCGCCAAGCGCGCAAGACGGGGCCAATCCATGAGGTGGCGGTCGACCTGTCTATGGCTCGCCTTGGCCGCCATGGTCGGCTTCGGCCTGTTCCACGTCAAATACGAAGTCCAGCGCCTGGAATCGGAACTCCATCAACTCAACAGTCAAATCCTCAAGGAACAGCGCCAGATCCATGTGCTCAAGGCCGAATGGGCGTATCTCAACCGGCCCTCGCGGTTATCGGCCTTGGCGCGGAGCCACCTTGATCTGGTGCCCATGGATTCCGCCCATGCCGGTTCGATCAAGGACTTGCCGATGCGCAAACCCACCACGTCGCCGCCGCCCGTGCCACCCCGGCGCCACATCGCCCGCGCCACCGCCTTGCCCTTGATCCGCACCGTCGGCCAATCCCCCTTGGCCACCAAGCCAGCCTCGCCGGCCTGGACCTCGCGGCTGCCGCGCCCCTTCACCAACCCCAATTCCGTCACCCCACCCGGAGCGCCGCGATGAAGAGAGGCCCGGGAGGCGCAACCACCAAAACCGAAAACAGCCGGCGCCGGCAAGGCAAGACCAACGGGCTCGACACCATCCGCAAACAAGCCATCGATGCGGGCCGCACCCGTCTGTTGGTCACCGGCGCCATGTTCGGCCTGGTTTTCCTGGTGATCGGCGGCCGGCTCGCCGATGTGACGGTGATCAAGCAAGGCAACGAGCCCCGTCTGGTCCAGGCCAAGCCCAGCGCCTCGTGGCAGACCGGACGCGCCGATATCGTCGACCGCAATGGCGTGCTTCTCGCCACCTCGCTGGAAACCTCATCGCTTTACGCCAACCCGCGCCACGTGCTTGACCGCCGCGAGGCGGCCACCAAGCTCGCCGAGGCCTTGCCGGAACTAAGCGCGGCCGAAATCTTCCGCAACCTGGCATCGGACCGCGGCTTCGTGTGGCTGCGCCGCCATCTCACGCCCAGGCAGAAATACGCCGTAAACCGCCTCGGCATTCCCGGCTTGTACTTCCAGCGCGAGGAACGCCGGGTCTACCCCCTGGGTCATCTGGTGCCCCATCTGCTGGGCTATACCGATACCGACAACAAGGGCATCGCCGGCATCGAGCAATCCTTCGATGAAGTGCTGCGGGCGACGCCCGAGCCCCTGGCGCTGGCCATCGACATCCGCGCCCAGCACATCTTACGCGGCGAATTGCAGGCGGCGGTGTCGCGCTTCCACGCCATCGGCGGCAGCGGCGTGGTGATGAACGCACACACCGGCGAAATCCTCGCCATGGTGTCCCTGCCCGATTTCGATCCCAACAAGCCGGGCAGCCAGCCCCCCGCCGCCACCTTCAACCGCGCCACCCTCGGGGTCTATGAAATGGGCTCGACGGTCAAGATCCTGACCACCGCCATGGCGCTCGATGCCGGGGCCGTGACGCTCAGGAGCGGTTTCGATGCCTCCAAGCCGATCCGCACCAACCGCTTTCTCATCACCGATTACAAACCCAAGGGGCGGTGGCTGTCGGTGCCTGAAATCTTCATGTACTCGTCCAACATCGGCGCCGCCAAGATGGCGCTCGCCGTCGGCACCAACGGCCAGAAGCGCTATCTCGGGAAATTCGGGCTGTTGCGCCAGCCCAGCATCGAGATTCCCGAAGTCGGCTCCCCCATCGTTCCGTCGCCATGGCGCGAGATCAACACCATGACCATCGGCTTCGGCCACGGCATCGCCGTCAGCCCGGTGCAGCTCACCGCCGCCGTCGCCGCCGTCGTCAATGGCGGCATTCTGTGGCCGGCGACCGTGATCCGGCGCCTGGCGGGCCACAAGAAAAGCGGCCGGCGCGTGATCTCGGCCCGCACCTCGGAACAGATGCGCCGGCTGATGCGCCTGGTGGTGGTGCGCGGCACCGGCAGGAAGGCGGCGGCGCTGGGATATCTGGTCGGCGGCAAGACCGGGACGGCGGAGAAATCGGGCGGCCGCGGCTATCGCCGCAAGGCGTTGCTGTCGTCCTTCATCGCCGCCTTTCCCATGACCGCGCCGCGTTATGTGGTGTTGGCCCTGTTGGACGAACCCCGCGGCAGGCGCGAGACCCTGGGCTACGCCACCGGCGGTTGGGTCGCCGCCCCCATGGTCGGCCGCGTCATCGCGCGGCTCGGCCCGCTGTTGGGCGTCCCACCGGTGGATGAAAGCTCGCCACGGGTGAAGCGGCGCATGTCGATCAAAATCAATTCGCGGAGGCGCAAACTTGCGTCTTTCTGAACTGCTCAATGACGAGGCTACAGAGGTGAACATCGAGGGCGAGACAAGGAACGTGGACATTCTCGGCCTGGCCTCGGACTCCCGCGCGGTGCGGCCCGGGGATCTCTTCGCGGCACTCCCAGGCGGCCGCGCCGATGGCCGCGACTTCATCGCCGACGCCCTGCAAAGCGGCGCCCATGCCATCCTGGCGGCCCCCGGCGCAGCCCTACCCCCCGGCGCAGCCCTACCCGAAGACGCCGGTCCGGTTCCGCTGATCACCGATGACAATCCACGCCGCCGTCTAGCCTTGATGGCGGCGCGGTTTTACGGCCCCCAGCCCGAAACCATCGCCGCCGTGACCGGAACCAACGGCAAGACATCGGTGGTGAGCTTCACCGAGCAGATCTGGAGCCGTCTCGGCCACCGCGCCGCCGCGCTTGGCACCCTGGGTCTTACCACCTCGAACGCCGGCCTCGGCGGCATCACCCGAGCCGGATCCCTGACCACGCCGGACCCGGTGGCGCTGCACCGGACCCTGGCCGAGCTCAAACAGCTAGGCGTCGAACATGTGGCGCTGGAGGCGTCCAGTCACGGCCTCGATCAGTTCCGCCTTGACGGCGTTGCCATCCAGGCCGCCGCCTTCACCAATCTCAGCCGCGACCATCTCGATTACCACGGCACCGATGAGGCTTATTTCGCCGCCAAGGCCCGGCTGTTCGAGTGCTTGCTTCCCGCCGGCGGCACCGCCGTTCTCAATGCCGATGCGCCCGAGTTCCAGGCGCTCAGCGACATCGCCGTCCGCCGCGGCCACCGCATCCTGAGCTTTGGACGCGCCGGCGCCGACATTACGGTGACCGCGATCGCACCCCGACCCGAAGGGCAATCCCTGACCATCGGCTTCGGCGGCGCCAGCCATGACATCACCCTCGGCCTGGTCGGCGGCTTCCAGGCGATGAACGCGGCCTGCGCGGCGGGCCTGGTGATGGCGTGCGGTGGCGATTTCGAGGCCGCCGCCGGCGCCCTCGAAGACTTATCCGGCGTGCCCGGGCGGGTTGAGTTCACCGGCCGCACCCGCTCCGGCGCCACCGTCTATGTGGATTATGCCCACACCCCCGACGCCCTGGCCCAGGTCCTGGGCGCGCTCCGCCCCCATGCCGAGGCGGGCCTGGTGGTGGTGTTCGGCTGTGGCGGCGACCGCGATGCCGGCAAGCGACCGGAAATGGGCGCCATCGCGGCGCGGCTGGCGGATCGGGTGATCGTCACCGATGACAATCCAAGGACCGAGGACGCGGCAGCGATCCGCCGTCAAATCCTCACAGCGGCGCCCGAGGCTAAGGAGATCGGCGACCGCGCCCAGGCCATTGCCCAGGCCATCGGCGGGCTCGAGGCGGGCGACATCCTGGTGGTGGCCGGCAAGGGCCACGAACAAGGCCAGATCATCGGGTCTGAGACCCTCAAATTCGACGACCGTGACCAGGTTCGCGCCGCGCTCAAAGATACGGGAGGCGCGGGCTGATGGCTGCGGTGGCAAAAATCGTCGAGCACCTTTTGTGGACCGCGGCCGAAGCCGACGCCGCCACCGAGGGCTACAGCACCAAGCCGTGGCGGGCCAGCGGCGTCTCCATCGACAGCCGCCAGATCACCCCCGGTGATATGTTCATCGCCATTGAAGGCCCTAAATTCGACGGCCATGAGTTCGTCTCCCAGGCCCTGGAGCGCGGCGCCGCCGTCGCCGTGGTCAGCCGCATTCCCCGCAATCTGGTCGCAGACGCAGCCTTGCTCATCGTCGGCAACACCTATACCGGGCTCTGCAATCTCGCCCGAGGCGCGCGCAACCGCAGCCCGGCCCACGTCTTCGCCATCACCGGAAGCGTCGGCAAGACCGGCACCAAGGACATGCTGAAATTGGCCCTCGGCAAACAGGGATTGACCACCGCGAACGCCAGAAGCCTCAACAACCAATGGGGCGTGCCGCTATCGCTCTGCCGCATGCCCGCCGATGCCGCATTTGGAATTTTCGAGATCGGCATGAACCATGCCGGCGAGATCACGCCGCTCAGCAAACTGACACGGCCGATGACCGCCATCATCACCACGGTGCGCGGAACCCACATGGCGCATTTCAAGACGCTTGACGGCATCGCCGCCGCCAAGGCGGAAATCTTCACCGGCATGGATGGCGGCACTGCCATCCTCAACCGCGACAACCGCTTCTTCCCGATGCTGTCGGCGGCGGCGCGGAACGCCGGTGTCGAGCGCATCATCAGCTTCGGCGCCGATGATGATGCCGATGTCCGCCTCATCGACTGCGCCGCCGGGGATGGCGGGAGCCTGGTTCGCGCCGAGATCGACGGCCATGGCCTGGATTACCGCCTCGGCCTGGCGGGACGCCATTGGGCCCTCAACAGCCTCGCGGTTCTGGCCGCCGTTAGCGCCGCCGGCGCCGATGTCGACGCCGCGGCGGCTTCATTGGCAACAATGACGGCACCCAAGGGCCGCGGCGCCCAACATCAAGTCCATCTCGATGGTGGCAGCTTCACCTTGTTCGATGACAGCTACAACGCCAGCCCGGCCTCGATGGAGGCGGCGTTCGCGCTGTTGGCGGCGGCGGCGCCCGGTGAAGGCGGCCGGCGCATTGCCATCCTCGGTGACATGTTGGAGCTCGGCGACGATTCAAAGCAATTGCATGCGGCGCTGGCCGAAGGCCTGACCGCCGCCGGCATCGATCTGGTGTGCACCGCCGGCGACGACATGGCCAGTCTCGACGACGCCTTGCCCAGGCGCATGCGGGGCGGACATGACTGTTCGGCGGAACGTCTATTTGCCCTGGTGCGCGAACTGATCGGGGCGGGTGACGTGGTCCTGGTCAAGGGCTCCCAGGGCAGTCGCATGGGCTTGATCGTCGATGGCTTGCTCAGCGATGCCGATGCCCCCAAGCCCGCCGTCAACGGCAATTGAGAAGGGTGGACCCAGATGCTCTACCATTTACTCTTTCCCCTGGCCGACCAGATCCCGGTATTCAATCTGTTCCGCTACATCTCGTTCCGCACCGGCGGCGCTGTGGTGACGGCGTTGATCGTGAGTTTCATCATCGCGCCGCCCTTGATCGCCTGGCTCAAGAGCAAACAGGGTGAAGGCCAGCCGATCCGCGAGGACGGACCCGAGAGCCACCTGGAAACCAAGCAGGGGACGCCGACCATGGGTGGATTCATCATCCTCTTCGGCCTCGCCATCGGCACCCTGCTGTGGGCGGATTTGCGCAACGACTATGTCTGGGCGGTCCTCACGGTGACCGTAGGTTTCGGCACCGTCGGCGTCATCGACGACTATCTCAAGCTGGTGCGGCGCTCTCACAACGGCCTGCCCGCCAAGATCAAGTTCTTGGCCGAAATCGTTATTGCCTCCTTCGCCGCCTTCTGGATCATGCAGATCACCCGCGATCCTTTGTCGACCAGCCTGGCGGTGCCGTTCCTCAAGAACATCCTGATCAATTTCGGCTGGTGGTATCTGCCGTTCGCGGTGTTGGTCATGGTCGGCACGTCCAACGCCGTCAACCTGACCGATGGCCTGGATGGTCTCGCCATCGTTCCGGTGATGATCGCCACCGGCTGTTTCGCGCTGATTTCCTATCTCGTCGGCCATGCGGTGTTCTCCAATTATTTACAGATCCACACCGTCCCCGGAGCCGGCGAGCTGGCGGTGTTCTGCGGCGCGCTGGTCGGCGCCGGCCTTGGGTTCTTGTGGTACAACGCGCCCCCGGCCATGGTCTTCATGGGCGACACCGGCTCGCTGTCGGTCGGCGCCGCGCTGGGTTCCATGAGCGTGATCACCAAACACGAACTGGTGCTGGCGATCATCGGCGGCCTGTTCGTGCTCGAGACCGTCTCCGTCATCGTTCAAGTCGTTTCCTTCAAGCTCACCGGCCGGCGCGTCTTCCGCATGGCGCCGCTGCATCACCATTTCGAGAAAAAGGGTTGGGCCGAGGCCACCATCGTCATCCGCTTCTGGATCATCGCTTCGATCCTGGCGCTGGCCGGGCTCTCGACCCTAAAGCTGAGGTGACGGCTGGCATGATCTCGATTCCCTCGGTCCAAGGAACCTCCATCGCGGTGCTCGGCCTCGGCATTTCCGGGCTGGCGGCGGCCAAGGCGCTGATCGCCTCGGGCGCCGACGTGATGGCCTGGGACGATGACGAGGACCGGCGCCGCGATGCCCAGGATCAGGGCATCGGCCTGGCCGATCTCAGCGATGCCACCCTCGATGGCGTCGCCTCTCTGGTGCTGAGCCCGGGCATCCCCCATACCTACCCTGCGCCCCATCCGGTGGCGGTGCGCGCCCGGGCGGCCGGCATCGAAATCATCGGCGACATCGAATTGCTGGCCCGGTCCCAGCCCGAGGCGCGCTTCATCGGCGTCACCGGCACCAATGGCAAATCGACGGTGACGGCGCTGATCGGCCATATTTTCGAGACCGCCGGGCGCAAATTCGCCATCGGCGGAAATCTTGGGCCGCCGGTGCTCGCCCTCGAACCCTTGGCCGCCGGCGGCAGTTATATCCTGGAGCTCTCTTCCTATCAGCTCGAGCTGATGGAAACGCCGGCGCTCGACATCGCCGTCCTGATCAATATCAGCCCCGACCATCTTGACCGCCATGGCGGCATGGTGGGCTACATCGCGGCCAAGGGCTCCATCTTCGAGCGCACCACCGCCGGCGCCGTCAGCATCATCAGCGTCGATGACGACCCCTGCCGCGACATCCTAGGCCAACTCAACGGCAATGGTGGGCGCCGCATCATCCCGATATCGGTCAACCGCAAGGTGGCGACGGGCGTCTATGTCAAGGACTGCACCTTATATGACGATAGCGACGGCAAGGATCGCCCGATTGTCGATCTTCGTTCGGCGCTGGCGCTGCCCGGCATCCACAATTGGCAGAACGCGGCCGCGGCCTTTGCCGCCGCCCGCGCCGCCCATATCGAATCCAGGCAAATTGCCGAAGCCTTCAAGAGCTATCCCGGCCTCGCCCACCGCCAGGAGTTGGTGGCGATCATCGATGACATCCAATATGTCAATGACAGCAAGGCGACCAACGCCGAGGCCGCGGCCAAGGCCCTGATCAGCTATCGGGCGGTCTATTGGATCGCCGGCGGTCAAGCCAAGGAAGGCGGCATCGAGGCTCTGGCGCCCAATTTCTCCCGCATCCGCCATGCCTTCCTGATCGGTGACGCCGCCGGGGACTTCGCGGAAAGCCTGAAACTCAAGGTGCCCTTCACCTTAAGCGGGGATCTCGCCACCGCCGTCGCCGACGCCCACCACATGGCCACCACCGACAAAATTCCTTCCGCCGTGGTGCTGTTGTCGCCGGGGTGCGCATCGTTCGATCAGTTCACCAACTTCGAGGCCCGCGGCGACGCCTTCCGCCAGGCCGTCGAGGCCCTGGACGGCGAGCGCAAGGCGTTGCCCGAAAAGATCGAACCCGGCACCGGGTTCGCCATCCACTTGCCGTGGTTGGGGGTGAGCTTATGACCAGCTTCACCCGCACCGATGTTTCCGTCCTTGGCCGTTGGTGGTGGACCATCGACCGCTGGTCGGTGGCCGCGGTCCTGGCCCTGGTCGGCTTCGGCATCGTCTTGACCCTGGCGGCATCGCCGGCGGTGGCGGAACGCATTGGCCTCGATTCGTTTTATTTCGTGCGCCGTCAAATGGGCTATCTGATCCTGGCGATTGCCGTCATCTTCGCCACGTCGCTTCTCGACCCGCGCCAGGTGCGGCGTCTCGGCTCTCTGGTGCTGATGTGCACCCTGGTCCTGCTGGCGCTGACCATGGCTATTGGCACCGAGATCAACGGCGCCAAGCGCTGGATCACCCTTGGCAGTCTGTCGGTCCAACCGTCCGAACTGGTCAAGCCGAGTTTCGCCATCTTCGCCGCCTGGATGATCTCGTCCCAGCGTCTGGCCGCGGATTTCCCCGGCTATGTGGTCGCGGTGCTGTTTTACGCCATTGTCCTGATCCTGCTTTTGATGCAACCCGACATGGGCATGATCGGCGTGGTCTCGATCGTGTTCTTCACCCAGTTCTTCATCGCCGGGCTGCCGCTGATCTGGGTCGGGCTGTTCATGGTGCTGGGCGCCGGCTGCGGCGTCGCCGCCTATTTCACCTTCCCCCACGTCGCCAGCCGGGTCGACCGCTTCCTCGACCCCGCCGCCGGCGACAGCTACCAGGTCAATACCGGCCTCGAGGCCTTCATGAATGGGGGCTTGCTGGGCCGCGGCCCCGGCGAGGGCATCATCAAGGAGGTCCTGCCCGACGCCCACAGCGATTTCATCTTTGCCGTCGCCGGCGAGGAACTTGGCCTGATCGCGTGCCTGCTCATTGTGTTCCTGTTCGCCTTCGTGGTGCTCAGGGGCTTCGCCCGCGTGATCGAGGAAGACAACCTGTTCATCTTGCTCGCCGTCACCGGCCTGCTGGTCCAGTTCGGCCTGCAGGCGCTCATCCACATGGCGTCCACTCTCAACCTGATGCCGACCAAGGGCATGACCCTGCCGCTGATTTCCTATGGCGGTTCGTCGCTGCTGGGAATTTCCCTGGGCATCGGCATGGTGTTGGCGTTGACCCGGCACCGCGCCGGAACCGGTGAAGTGTGATGGCGATGCCCCCCCACCACACGGACCCCCACCACAAGGACCGGGGCGATCTCGTGCTGCTGGCCGCCGGCGGCACCGGGGGCCATGTGTTCCCGGCCCAGGCCCTGGCCGAAGCCTTGCGCGAGCGCGGATTTCGCCTGGCCCATGTCACCGACCGGCGCGGCGGCGGATATGGCGATGACGCCAAGGGCGCCGCCAATTACCGCATCCGTGCCGGGCGCGTCACCACCGGCGGCGTGGTTGGGCGGCTGTTCGGCGCCGCCGAGCTGATCTGGGGCTTCGCCCAGTCCTACCGCTTGCTGCGCCGGCTGCGCCCCAGGGTGGTGGTCGGGTTCGGCGGCTATGCCTCGGTGCCGGTGGTGATGGCGGCGGCGCTGCTCAGCGTGCCGGTGGTGGTTCACGAACAAAACGCGGTGATGGGCCGCGCCAACCGCTTGCTGGCGCCCCGGGCCGGCATCATCGCGACCTCCTTTGCCGAGGTCTCGGGCATCAAAGAGCGGGACCGCGTCCGCATCCGCTTCACCGGAAATCCGGTGCGCCCGGCGGTGGCAGAGCTGGCGGACCGGCCCTTCATGGCACCCGCCCCCGACGGCCCGGTTCGCGTCCTGGTGCTGGGCGGCTCTCAAGGCGCCTCGGTGTTTGCCAAGGTGGTGCCCGACGCCGCAGCCCGGACATCTCCGGCCCTGAAAAGCCGCATCGAGCTCAGCCTGCAATGCCGCGCCGAGGATCTCGATGGCGCGCGCGAGGCCTGCGCCCGGCTCGGCGTGACCGGGGAGCTGGCGGCTTTCTTCGACGACGTGCCCGAGCGTCTGGCCCAGGCCCATCTGGTGATCTGCCGCGCCGGCGCCTCGACCACCGCCGAGCTTACCGCCGCCGGCAGGCCCGCGATCCTGGTGCCCTATCCCAGCGCCATGGACGACCATCAATCGGCCAATGCCCGCGCCATTGCCGCGGCCGGAGGCGCCGAGGTCATCGCCGAGCCCGACTTCACCCCCGCGACCCTGGCCCTGCGCCTCGACGGGCTGCTTGGCGATGGCGCCCGGCTTGGCGACATGGCGCGGAAAAGCCACGCCGCCGGCCAGGCCAACGCGGCGGCACTGCTGGCCGACGTGGTGGCCGGGCTATGTCCCGCCAAGACCGGAGAGGCGTGATGGTGGCGCCGCACATTTATTCCCAATCCCATCCGGTGATCCTCATCGCCGGCGGCATCGGCGCGAAAACCACCCAGCTGTTCACCGCCGAGGCCCTGGCCGGAGAGCTGAGGGCGCGCCACTACACCCTGGCCCTGTTCATCGACCGCCTTGGCGCCAACGGCAAGGGTATGGGCGGCGAGCTCTCAGGCCTCGACACCCATCCGATCCATGTCGGCCGGGTCGTCAGCGGCGGCATCATCGGCCGCGTCCGCGCCTTCGCCGATTTCGCCTTCGCGGCGTTTCAAGCCCGCCGGCTGTTGCACGAGCTTAATCCCAGCGTCGTCGTCAGCTTCGGCAGTTACGCTTCGGTGCCGGCAATGAAGGCCGCGGCCAAGCTGCACATCCCGACCATCATCCATGAACAGGAAGCCGTGATTGGACGCGCCAACCGGCTCCTGGCCCCGGTGGTGAGCGCCATCGCGACATCATTCCCGGTGATCACCGATCTGCAACCGGTCGACCGCGGCAAGGTCACCTTCACCGGCAATCCGGTGGGCAAGACATACCGCGAAGTGCGGCAAATTCCCTATGCGCCGATCACCGGCAACGACCCGATTCATCTCCTGGTGCTGGGCGGCGGCGAATCCACCACTATTTTCGACGACGTCGTCCCCCAAGCGCTCCGAAATCTGCCCCAGAACCTCAGATCCCAGCTCCGGGTCAGCCAGCAATGCCGGCCCAGGGCGATCAAAAAACTGCGCGAGATTTACGCCCAGTCCGGCATCCGGGTCGACGCCTCCGCCGCCTTCGACGACCTGTCATCCCGCTTCGGACTGGCCCATTTGGTGATCTGCCGCGCCGACGCCATGACATTGGCTGGCCTCGCCACCGTTGGCCGTCCGGCGATTTTGGTCCCCGACCCCCACGCCCGGGACGATATCGAGACCATCAATGCCAAGGCGGTGGATTCCGCCGGCGGGTCCGTGATCATGCCGGAACCGGGCTTCGACCAGGAGCCGCTGACGGCACGGATCAAATTGCTGCTCGATTACGGGCCCGGCCTCGCCAATATGGCGGAACGCATTCGCGCCGTCGGCCATGACGATGCCGCCGGCAATCTTGCCGATCTGGTGGCGCGGCTGATTCCGGCCAACGGCGACTTGGCGCCCAATCCCGGCGGCGGCGAAGCCGAAATGCGGGAGCGGGCGGCATGAGACCCCTTCCCCTTGCCATCGGCACCATCCACTTCGTCGGCATTGGCGGTATCGGCATGAGCGGCATCGCCGAAATCCTGCACAATCTCGGCTACCAGGTTCAGGGCAGCGACCTCAGCGAAAGCGCCAACGTCCGGCGCCTGGTCGAACTCGGCATCCCGATCGCCATCGGCCATGGCGCCGCCAACCTTGGCGATGCCGAGGTCGTGGTGGTCTCCTCGGCGGTAGAATCCACCAACCCCGAGGTCACCGCCGCCAGGGCGGCCTTGATCCCGGTGGTCCGCCGCGCCGAGATGTTGGCCGAATTGATGCGACTCAAATCCTCCATCGCGGTCGGCGGAACCCATGGCAAGACCACCACCACGTCGATGATCGCGGCCCTGCTCGAGGGCGGCGGCTTCGACCCCACGGTGATCATCGGCGGCATCCTCAACGCCTATGGCTCCAATGCCCGGCTTGGCGCCGGTGACTGGATGGTGGTCGAAGCCGATGAATCCGACGGCACCTTCGTCAAGCTGCCGGCGACCATGGTGGCGATCACCAACATCGACGCCGAACATCTGGATTTCTACGGGGACTTCGAGACGCTGCGCCGGGCCTTCGTCACCTTCGTGCAAAACATCCCGTTCTATGGCACCGCCTCGCTGTGCATCGATCACCCCGAGGTCCAGGCCCTGATCCCCCTGCTCGCCGACCGCAAGATCATGACCTACGGCCTCAGTCCCCAGGCCGACTTCCGCGCCACCAACATCGATATCAAGCCCGATGCCACCCGCTTCGACATCGTCGTCGATGACCGCACCGGGCGTGGCCGCATGATCGAAGCCATGACACTGCCCATGCTCGGCACTCACAATGTCCAGAACGCCCTCGCCGCCTTGATCATTGCCAGTGAGCTTGGCATCGACGACGAGACCCTGCGCGCCTCGCTCAAGGGCTTCAAGGGCGTCAAGCGCCGCTTCACCAAAATCGGTGAGTACCGGGGCATCACCATTGTCGATGATTATGGTCACCACCCGGTGGAGATCACCGCGGTGCTGGGCAGCGCGCGCCAGGCCTATGACGGCAACATCATCGCCGTCATCCAGCCCCACCGCTACAGCCGCCTCCAGGCGCTGTTCGAGGACTTCTGCACCTGTTGCAACAATGCCGACACCGTCATCGTCGCCGATGTCTATCCCGCCGGCGAGGCCCCGATCGAAGGCATCGGCCGCGATAGCCTGGTCGAAGGCTTGCGCGGCCACGGCCACCGCAATGTCATCGCCCTCGGCGGGCCAGAGGACCTGGCGCCCCTGGTCAAGGAACTGGCGTCGCCGGGAGACCTGGTGCTGTGTCTCGGCGCCGGCAGCATCACCACCTGGGCCCAGCAGCTTCCCGGCGAGTTGGAACGGCTCGACGGCAATGGCGACCAGCCCAAGGCAGGAGTGGCGTCATGATGGCTGGGGCGCGGAAGAACCCTTCCCTGATCGACCGCCTGGCCACGGTGCGCGGCAGCTACACCGCCGACGCCGATCTCGCCCGCCTCACCCGGTTCCGGGTCGGCGGTCCCGCCGAAGTCATGTTCCAACCGGCCGACCGCGATGACCTGGCCGGGTTCCTGGGCGCCAAGCCGGCCGATGTCCCGGTCACCGTGATCGGCGCCGGATCCAACATGATCGTGCGCGACGGCGGCATCGACGGCGTGGTGATCCGCCTCGGCAGTGGCTTTGCCGCCATCGAGATTACCGGCGCCGAGATCAAGGCCGGGAGCGGCGCGCTCAATCTCCGCCTTGCCAATGCCTGCCGCGACGCCGCCGTCACCGGGCTCGAGTTCCTGTGCGGCATCCCGGGCTCCATCGGCGGCTCTCTGCGCATGAACGGCGGCGCCCATGGCCGCGAGATGAAAGACATCACCATCTCGGCCGAGGCCTTGGACGGCGCCGGAAACTATCACGTGCTTGGCCCCGCCGAGCTCGGCTTTTCCTACCGCCATTCGGCCGTGCCCGAGGATTGGATCCTGCTTGGCGCCGTGCTCAAAGGCGACATCGGGGACCGCGCGGACATCGCCGGGCGCATGGAACGGATCCAGGCCGAGCGCACCGAAAGCCAGCCGCTCGGCACCCGCACCGGCGGCAGCACCTTCGTCAATCCCGACGACGCGGAGGGCCGCAAGGCCTGGCAGCTCATCGACCAGGCCGGGTGCCGCGGCCTCATCGTGGGTGGCGCCCAGGTCTCGGAGCAGCATTGCAACTTCCTGATCAACACCGGCGCCGCCACCGCTGCCGATATCGAGGCCCTGGGCGAGGAGGTGCGCCGCCGGGTCTTCGAGGCCACCGGGGTGCGCCTGGAATGGGAAATCCGCCGCCTTGGCCGGCCCGGCAATACCAAGCTCGAGAAGGTGAAGCCGTGAGCAAACATGTGGCCGTGCTGATGGGAGGGTGGTCCGCCGAACGCGAGGTGTCGCTGGTCAGCGGCGCCGCCGTCGCCGTCGCCCTCGAGGCCGCCGGCCACAAGGTCACGCGGATCGATGTCAGCCCCGACCTCGGGACCCTGTATGGGTTGCTCAACCCCCGGCCCGACATGGTGTTCAACGCCCTTCACGGCCGTTTCGGCGAGGATGGCTGCATCCAGGGCGTGCTTGAGATCCTCGCCATCCCCTATACCCATTCCGGGGTTCTGGCCTCGGCCCTGGCAATGGACAAGCCCACCGCCAAGCGCCTGTTCGCCACCGCCGGCATCCCTTGCGCCCAGGGCCAGGTCATGCACCGCGAAGACGTCCTCAAGGGTGGCTTCATGGACCCGCCCTATGTGGTCAAACCGCTGAATGAAGGCTCTTCGGTCGGCGTCCACATCGTCCACGACCAGCAATCGAACGACTATCTCGGCGAAGACTGGCCCTATGGCGACCAGGTCCTGGTGGAAATCTATATTCCCGGCCGCGAAATCCACGTGGCGGTGATGGGCACGGAAGCACTGGGCGCCATCGAAATCCAGCCCCATGACGGCTTTTACGACTACGAGGCCAAATACACCGAGGGCAAGGCCGATCACGTGATGCCGGCGCCCCTCGATGCGGACGACTACGCCGAAGCGCTCAGGCTTGGGCTCATGGCGCATCAAACCTTGGGCTGCCGCGGGGTCAGCCGCACCGACATGCGTTTCGACGACACCGGCCCGGCGCCGGGTCAATTCTACGTACTTGAAACCAACACCCAACCTGGCATGACGCCGCTGTCCCTGGTGCCCGAGATTGCCGCCCACCGCGGCATCGGGTTCGATGAGTTGGTTTGCTTGATCATGGAGGACGCCTCATGCCCGCGTTGAAACTCGCCAATCTGTGGCCGTGGCGCGGGCAGCATAAGCCCCGCAAAACCAGACGCAAGCCGCCTAGGCGCCGGGTTTGGCCGAAATGGCTGGCGCCGACATTGCGCTATTCGGCGGTTGGCCTTGGCGGCGCCCTGGTGATCGGGGGTCCGGTGTGGCTGTGGCAGTCCGGCATTGCCGCCAAGGCGATGGACGATGCCCATAGCCAATTTCTCACCATCTCGGTTCGCATGGGCTTCGCCGTCGACAATGTCTATCTGCAAGGCCGCGATGAAACCTCGAAGCGCCAGGTGATGTCGGCGATCGGCGTCAAGCGCGGCCAGCCCATCTTTGCCTTTGATCCACACCGCGCCAAGGCGCGCCTCGAGGCCCTGGCCTGGGTGCAATCGGCCTCGGTGATCCGCCAGTTGCCAGACACCATCCGGGTGCGGCTGACCGAACGCCGCCCCCTGGCGCTGTGGCAGCGCAAATCGAAGCTGATGCTGGTCGACCGTTTCGGTGTCGTCATCCAGCGCCGCGGTCTCAAGCGGTTCTCCCATCTTCCCATCATCATCGGCAAGGACGCGCCGGACCACGCCGAGGCCATGATCGAAATCCTCAAGACCCAGCCTGGGATTTATCACCGCGTCGCCGCCATCATCCGGATCGGCCAACGGCGCTGGAATCTCCGGCTCGACAACGGCATCGACATTCAACTTCCCGAAACCGGCGTGCGCGGCGCGCTTGGCCGCCTGGTCAAGGCCAACCGCCGCAAACAGCTGCTGTCCCGGGATGTCACCATGATTGATCTCAGGCTTCCCGACCGCTTGGTGATCCGCACCGCGCCGGGACGCAAGAAGGGCAAGGTGGAGAAGGATACCTGAGGACGTATTCGCGTCCCGCACAAGCGCCCTGATAAGGGCGACCGCATAGGAGGTGTTGCAACAGTGGGGAAAGGGTTTTGGCAAAGACAAGAAGTGAACTGATCACCGGGCTTGATATCGGTACCACCAAGGTGTGCTGCTTCATCGCCCGTGGCGGCGACGACGACAGTGCCCCGCGCATCATCGGCATCGGCCACCAGGTCGCCAATGGGGTGCGCGCCGGCACCATCGTCGATATGGCCGCCGCCGAGCTGGCGATTCGCAACGCGGTCCACGCCGCCGAGGAGATGGCGGGGGAAACCATCCGCAAGGTGGTGGTCAATCTCTCGGGTGGGTCGCCGATTTCCAAGACCCTCAGATACGAAATTTCGATCTCCGGCCACGAGGTCGGCGACGCCGACGTTCAGCGCCTGGTCGGCCCAGGCCGCGCCAACACCGAAGGCGACAGCCAGGAGTTGATCCACCGCCTGCCCATCGGCTTCACCATAGATGGCAGCCGGGGCATCCGCGATCCCAGGGGCATGTATGGCGAACGGCTGGGGGTCAACATGCATCTCATCGCCGCCGAGCAGGGCGCGGTCAGGACCCTCCACACCTGCGTCGCGCGCTGCCACCTGGACGTCGAGGCCATGGCGATCTCGCCCTATGCCGCCGGGCTGGCGTCCCTGGTCCCCGACGAGATGAATCTGGGCGCCACCCTGATCGACATGGGCGGCGGCACCACCACCATCGCGGTGTTCTATGACGGCCACCTGGTCCATGCCGACAGCCTGCCCCTGGGCGGCGTCCATGTCACCAGCGACATCGCCCGCGGCCTGTCGACGCCGATGATCCATGCCGAGCGCATGAAGAACCTCTATGGCTGCGCCATGTCCTCGCCGTCGGACGACCAGGAAATCATCGATGTGCCTTTGGTCGGCGAAGAGGACCGGGCCGAGGCCAACCACGTGCCGCGGTCGATCCTGGTCGGCATCATCCAGCCGCGGCTGGAGGAAACCTTCGAACTGATCCGCTCGCGCCTGCAAATCAGCGGCTTCGACAATATCGCCGGCCGCCGCGTGGTTATCACCGGCGGCGCCAGCCAATTGCAGGGCGTCGCCGAACTGGCGTCGCGGGTTCTGGACAAGCAGGTGCGCCTGGGCCGTCCGCTCAAGGTCAGTGGCCTTGCCGAGGCCACCAACGGCCCCGCCTTCGCCACCTGTGCCGGGCTTTTGATTTATGGCGACAAACAACTGAGCACGGCGCCAGCCGGAAGATCGCTGTTCCGGCGGCGCGGCGCCAATGAGGGAGCTGGCGGCCTGATCGGCCGCTTTGGACCATGGCTGCGTGAAAATTTCTGACCCAAACCCCAATTTGCCGGTCCCAAACCGGCCCCTAGTTTGCAACTGAGGAGGTAAACATGACGATTAAGCTGAACATGCCGAAGACACAACCTGATCTCAAACCCCGCATCACGGTGATCGGCGTCGGTGGCGCCGGTGGCAATGCCGTCAACAACATGATCAATGCCAAGTTGGAGGGCGTCGAATTCGTTGCCGCCAACTCCGATGCCCAGGCCCTGTCCCACTCGGTGGCCGAGCGCAAAATTCAGCTCGGACGCAACATCACCCAGGGTCTCGGCGCCGGTTCACGCCCCGATATCGGACGCGCCGCCGCCGAGGAATCGATCGACGAGATCGTCGAGCATGTCCAAGGCGCCAACATGGCCTTCGTCACCGCCGGCATGGGCGGTGGCACCGGCACCGGCGCCGCCCCTGTGATCGCCCGGGCCGCCCGCGAACAGGGCGTCCTCACCGTCGGCGTCGTCACCAAGCCATTCCAATTCGAGGGCATCAACCGCATGCGCCTGGCCGAAAGCGGCATCGAGGAATTGCAGCAATATGTCGATACCCTGATCATCATCCCCAACCAGAACCTGTTCCGGGTCGCCAACGACAAGACCACCTTCGCCGAGGCCTTCAAAATGGCCGACGACGTGCTGCATTCCGGCGTCCGTGGCGTCACCGATCTCATGGTCATGCCCGGCCTGATCAATCTCGACTTCGCCGACGTCCGCCAGGTCATGAGCGAAATGGGCAAGGCGATGATGGGCACCGGTGAAGCCGAAGGCGAGAAGCGGGCAATGGAAGCCGCCGAGGCGGCGATTTCCAACCCCTTGTTAGAAGATTCGTCCATGGCCGGCGCCCGCGGCATCCTCATCAACATCACCGGCGGGCCCGATCTGACCCTGTTCGAGGTCGACGAGGCCGCCAACCGCATCCGTGACGAGGTCGACCCCGAGGCCCACATCATCTTCGGCTCGACCTTTGAAGATGATCTCGAGGGACGAATCCGGATTTCGGTCATCGCCACCGGCATCGATGTCGAGGCCGACGTCCGGCCCCATCCCACGGTGTTGAGCCTGGTCACCAATTCCGATGACGCCGTCGCCCGGTCCCAGGAGTCCGATGACGGCGGCCTCGCGGTCCCCAGTGGGGCACAAGCTGGAGCCCAAGCCGTGGCCGAACCGACCCTGTTCGTTCCCGACGTGCTCCCGGCGGCGCCTTTCGTGCCGCCATCGGGACCGATGGCCTTTGCCGTGGGCCAGACCGCCCATGCCGTCGCCACCCCGGCCGCCATGCCGGAGGCCGGCATCAATGCGGCGGAACCATTCCTGCCACCGCCGCCGACCCAGGCCGTTGCCACACCGCAACCGCTGGCAAGGCCGGAGCCCTTCGCCGAAGCCGCCATGGCCAACGGCGCCGCCGCGGTCGCCAAGGACCGAACATCGCGCCCGACCCTGTTCGAACGCATGACGGGAACCGGCCGGGCACGCGCGGCCAAGGCATCGACCCCGGCGTACCCGGCACCACCGGCCGCCATGGTGGAACCGATGCCGGAGGCCGCCGCCGTCATGGAAACCGTGAAAGCCCCCGATGAGCCCGATGACATGGACTTACCGGAGGCCCCGAACCCCCTGGAAAACCTGGGAACCCCGGAAAGCCTGGAAACCCCGGAAACCCAGCCCCCCACCGTGTCCGAGCCGGCGGCGCAGCCCCAAACCGCCGAGCCCGAAACCACCGAGCCCGAAGCCGCGGCGCCAATCAAGGCGGCTGAGCAACGCCACCTCAGCGAAATCGACAACGGCGCCGGTGGCAAAGCGGGGATCGAGGAGGATCTTCTTGATATCCCGGCGTTTCTGCGCCGCCAGGCCAACTGAGGGGCCCCGGCGCCAAACTTCGATAATGCCAAACCTCTCAAATCACGGCAGGATCGATGGCGTAACATTTTGTAACAAATAGTGATTTGAGGGGCCTGGGGGATGTTGTTAAACATCTTTGCGTCGTGATTGGGTTCTGAATCAGCGGCTTACGGCTTGTCCGCGGTGAGTGTTGAACCATCAAAATGGATTTCAGGACGCCGTGCTGTTCGCGACGTGTTTAGAGGCTTGAAATCAAGAGGTGTTTTTTTAGGACATGGGGAATTTCCTGAAACAGGTCACGTTGCGCAATGCCATTGACTGCCGTGGCACCGGACTCCATACCGGTTCCAAGGTGACAATGACCATCGGCCCGGGCGAGGCGGATAGCGGCATCGTTTTCATCCGTTCGGACCTTTCGGGTTCGAGGGCGAAGATTGCCGCATCGTGGCGCAATGTCGCCGATTCCCAATTGTGCACCACCTTGACCAATGACGAAGGCATCAGCGTCGGCACCATCGAGCATTTGATGGCGGCCCTGATGGGGTCGGGCATCGACAATGCGGTGATTGAAATCAACGGTCCTGAAATTCCCATCATGGACGGCAGCGCCGCGCCCTTCGTGTTCCTGATCGAATGCGCCGGGATTCAAGAACAATCCGCGCCGCGCCGCGCCATCAAGGTTCATAAGCATATCATGGTGCACGAAAATGGCAGTTCGGCTTCGGTGACACCGGGCACCGGTTTTTCCATCGGTTTCCAAATTGATTTTCCGAGCCCCGCGGTGGCGCAACAGGAACTGGTCATCGACAACATCGAGGTGGCCTTCAAGACCGAGTTGTCCCGCGCCCGCACCTTCGGGTTTGAGCAAGAAGTCACCGAAATGCGCGCCGCCGGCATGCTGCGCGGCGGTTCGCTGGACAATGCGGTCATCGTCGCCGGCGACGGCGTTCTCAATGTCGACGGATTGCGTTACCGAGACGAATTCGTGCGCCACAAGATCCTCGATTCCATCGGTGATCTCTATCTCGCCGGCAACGCCATGATCTGCCACTTCCAGGGGACGCGTTCGGGCCATCGTCTCAATCACCGGCTGCTGCAGAAGCTGCTTTCCGACACGGATGCCTGGTCCTATGTGACGCCGGAGCCCGCAATCCATTCCGGCCTTCGGGCGGGCGCCGAGCCCGAGGATTTCATCGAGGCCGCCCCGGTCCCGATCGCGGCCACCGGCTGATCCTTCTTTCTTCGATCCACCCCCCCAGGTTTCACCTCCAAGCAGCGGTTTGGGGGCAAGCAGCGGTTTGGGGGCAAACAGCGGTTTGAGGGCCAGGATGATGTTGCAGGCGGTCGGCCCCTGCGTGCTATAGTCGGGGCAATTCTAGACATTGTCGGGAGGACGGCCTGGAATTGGGTTTCGCGACCTGTTCAGCCTGAAACCGTACCGCCATGATGCAGTCTCAGTTTGTCATCCTGCGTAGCTGGTTTACGCCCGTGGCCCTTGCCGCGGCGCTGGCCATCACCGCATGCGGCGG
>CBDUSV010000006.1:0-22727 GCA_965369885.1 uncultured bacterium | reverse complement strand
AGGCAAGAAAGCCGAAGAGGTCGCCGCCGCATCGGATCTGGCCGTGGAGCCCGTGGCCGACAGCGCACCCGCGCCTGAGACGGATGCCAAGGCCGACACCGGAGCCAAGGAAAAAACCGAGGATTCGAAGACCAAGAAATAACGCCGAGCTAGGCCACAACAACAGGACACAAGAAAATGGCGGCCCCGCAAACCCTGTTCGATAAGATCTGGCAGAACCATGTGGTCGAACGCTCCGACGATGGCACCTGCCTGCTTTATATCGACCGCCACCTGGTCCACGAGGTCACCAGCCCCCAGGCGTTCGAGGGCCTGCGCCTGACCGGCCGCCAGGTGCGCCGGCCCGAAGCGACGCTGGCGGTGTCGGACCACAACGTGCCCACCACCGACCGCGGCGCCGAGATCAAGGAAGAGGAATCCCGCATCCAGGTCGAGACCCTGGAGAAGAACTGCGCCGATTTCGGCATTCCCTATATTCCGCTCACCGATGCGCGCCAGGGCATCGTCCATATCATCGGACCCGAACAAGGCCTGACCCAGCCCGGCATGACCATCATCTGCGGCGACAGCCACACCGCCACCCATGGCGCCTTCGGGGCCCTGGCCTTCGGCGTCGGCACGTCGGAAGTCGAACACGTGCTGGCAACCCAGACCATGATCCAGGCCCCGGCCAAGAACATGCGCATCAGCGTCACCGGCACCCCCCATCCGGGCATCCTGGCCAAGGACCTGATCCTCGCCATCATCGGCAAGATCGGCACCGCCGGCGGCACCGGCCATGTCATCGAATATGCCGGCGACGCCATTCAAGCGCTGTCGATGGAAGGGCGCATGACGGTGTGCAACATGTCGATCGAGGCCGGCGCCCGCGCCGGGCTGGTGGCGCCCGACGAGACCACCTTTGCCTATACCAAGGGCCGGCCGATGTCGCCTTCCGGCGATGATTGGGACCGCGCCGTCGCCTTTTGGCGCACCCTGCCCTCGGATGAAGGCGCCAGTTACGACACCGAGGTGACGCTGAAGGCCGAAGACATCCCGCCCCTGGTGACCTGGGGCACCAGTCCCCAGGACGTCCTCGCCATCACCGAGGCGGTTCCCGACCCGGCCGATGAAGCCGACGAAGGCCGCCGCCAGTCGATGGAACGCGCCTTGGAATATATGGGCCTGGCGCCAAAGACGCCGCTTTGCGAGATCACCATCGAGACCGCCTTCATCGGGTCCTGCACCAATGGCCGCATCGAGGATCTGCGCGTGGCGGCGGCCACCGCCAAGGGCCGCACGGTCGCCGATGGGGTCCGCGCCCTGGTGGTGCCGGGCTCGGGGCTGGTCAAGCAACAGGCGGAAGAAGAAGGCCTCGACCGTATTTTCCTGGATGCCGGGTTCGAATGGCGCGAGGCCGGCTGCTCGATGTGCCTGGCGATGAACCCGGACAAGCTTGCCCCCGGCGAACGGGCGGCGTCGACGTCGAACCGCAATTTCGAGGGCCGCCAGGGCCCGGGCGGGCGCACCCATCTCATGAGCCCGGCGATGGTCGCCGCCGCCGCCATCACCGGCCATCTCACCGACATTCGCGAGTTTGATTGACATGGACAAATTCACCAAAGTGACCGGCATCGCCGCGCCCCTGCCGATGATCAACGTCGATACCGACAAGATCATTCCGGCCCGCTGGCTCAAGACCATCAAGCGCACCGGGCTGGGCGGCGCCCTGTTCGAGGCCATCCGCTACGGCAAGGACGGCAAGGAGGACCCGGACTTCGTTCTCAACAAGCCGCCCTACCGCAAGGCCGAGATTCTGGTGACCGGCACCAATTTCGGCTGCGGCTCATCCCGCGAGCACGCGGTGTGGGCGCTGATGGGGTTCGGCATCCGCTGCGTCATTGCCTCGGAATTCGCCGACATCTTCTATTCCAATGCCTTCAAGAACGGCGTCCTGCTGATCAAACTGCCCGAGGACCAGATCGACGATTTGATGACGGATGCGGAACAGGGCGAAAACGCCCGCATCACAGTCGATCTCGAGGCCCAGGAGATCACCCGGCCCGACGGCGAGGTCATCAGATTCGACATCGACCCGTTCCGCAAGCATTGCCTGCTCAACGGCCTCGACGATGTGGCGCTCACCATGGAAAAGGCCGAAACCATCGCCGGCTTCGAGGACAGCCAGCGCAAATCTCAGCCCTGGCTCTACGACTGAGCTGATATGGCCGCCAACCGCAAATTGTTGATCCTCGCCGGCGACGGCATCGGCCCCGAAGTCATGGCCGAGGTCAAGCGCGTGGTCGATTGGTTCGACCAAGCCCGCGCCGTCTCCTTCGATGTCGAGGACGGCCTGGTCGGCGGCTCGGCCTATGACGCCCATGGCACGCCCTTGGCCGACGAGACCATGGCCCAGGCGCAAGACGCCGACGCGGTGCTGCTCGGCGCCGTCGGCGGCCCCAAATGGGAGGCGCTTGCCTTCGAGGACCAGCCCGAACGGGGCCTTTTGCGTCTGCGCAAGGAAATGGAGCTGTTCGCCAATCTGCGCCCGGCGATCGTCTTCGATGCCCTGGCCGAGGCCTCGAGCCTCAAGACCGAACTGGTCCAGGGCCTCGATCTGTTGATCCTGCGCGAACTCACCGGCGGGGTCTATTTCGGCGAGCCCCGCGGCATCGAGACCCTGGCCGACGGCACCCGGCGCGGCGTCAACACCCAGGTCTACACCACGCCCGAGATTATTCGCATCGGCCGCGTCGCCTTCGAGATGGCGGCCAAGCGCGGTAAGCGGGTGTGTTCGGTGGAAAAGGCCAATGTCATGGAATCCGGTGTGCTGTGGCGCGAGGAAATCCAGAAGCTCCATGATGACGAATTCGCCAATATCGAGCTCTCCCACATGTATGCCGACAATTGCGCCATGCAGCTGGTGCGCGCGCCGAAGCAGTTCGACGTCATCGTCACCGACAATCTGTTCGGCGACGTGTTGTCCGACTGCGCCGCCATGCTGACCGGCTCGCTGGGCATGCTGCCCTCGGCGTCGCTGGGCGCGGCCGACGCCACCGGGCGGCGCAAGGCGCTCTATGAGCCGGTGCACGGCTCGGCCCCGGACATCGCCGGCAACAACCAGGCCAATCCCCTGGCGACGATCCTCAGCTTCGCCATGATGCTGCGCTATTCCTTCGACCTGGCCGATGACGCCGATCTGGTCGAGGGCGCGGTGCGCGACCTGCTGGATTCCGGGCTGCGCACCGCCGACATCATGCAGCACGGCATGACCCAGGTCTCGACCACGGCAATGGGCGAGGCCCTGGTCGCCGCACTTGAGCGCCGCTCGGGCTGAACCGGGGGCGCCAACCACACAACAGGGAGGACGCGATCGATGCTCGACGTCTTTAGCTGGCGGACCGGAAACGGCCGCAAGATCCACATCATGTTAGAAGAGACCGGGCTCGATTACCGGCTCCATCCCATCAACATCCACAAGGGCGACCAGTTCACCCCTGAGTTCCTGGCGCTCAACCCCAACAACAAGATCCCGGTGATCGTCGATGACGACGGACCCGGCGGCGACCCCCTGACGCTGTTCGAATCCGGCGCCATCCTGCTGTATCTGGCGGAAAAGACCGGCATGTTGATGCCCGCCGATCAGGTGGGACGGTTTTGTGTCATCCAGTGGCTGATGTTCCAGGTCGGCGGCGTCGGTCCCATGCTGGGCCAGGCCCATTATTTCCGGGGCTATACCGCCGACCCGGTGCCCCACGGCATCGAGCGCTACACCAACGAGGCCGGCCGGCTCTACCGGGTCATCGACAAGCAATTGGGCGATCACGAATATCTCGCCGGGGATTATTCCATCGCCGACATCGCCACCTTCCCGTGGCTGCAGGGCCATGAGAAACAGGGCCAGGACCTGGCGGATTACCCCAATATCCGGCGCTGGTTCGACGCCATCATGGACCGCCCGGCGGTCGGCCGCGGCATCAAGCTGCTGCGCGACGATCCCGGCGAGGCCGAAGTGCCCCATGACGACAAATGGCGCGACATCATGTTCGGCGCCGTCCAGTACCAGCCGCGCTGAGGGGTGGGCTGTTTGAAATCCGTCGCCTGGGCGCTGGATTTCCCCGCAAATATCATTAGAATTTGAAGCAATGCCCCGGGCTGGGGCCAGGGGAAGTTTGCGGGAGAGACGCCATGACCACCATCGATGCCGATGCCCACGTAATCGAATCCGATCTGACCTGGCAGTACATGGATGAATCCGAGCAAAAATTCATCCCCATGGTGCTGGAACAAATGGCCGGCGAGCAACGCAAAAGCAATCGGGGCGCCGCCCAGAAGCAGTATTTCATGTTCAATTCCCAGGTCCAGCCCAAGGACCGCAATGTGGACTACGAGGCCATGACCTCGGAGTCCCGCGAGATGGCCGACATCAAGGGCCGGCTCCAACACATGGACGAGCTTGAGATCGACGTCCAGGTGCTCTATCCCACCATCTTTCTGGCGCCCTGCACCCGCGATGCCGAGGGCGAATTCGCCCTTTACCGGTCCTACAACCGCTGGCTTGCCGATATCTGGAAGGTCGGCGGCGACCGGCTGCGCTGGGCCGCGATGGCGCCGTTATATTCCATGCACAAGGTCCGCGATGAACTCAAATTCGCCAAGGATCACGGCGCCTGCGCGATCTTCGTGCGCCCGTTCGAGTGTGAAAAATCGCTGTCGGATTCCTATTTCTTTCCCTTCTTCGAGGCCGCCGCCGAGCTCGACCTGGCGGTGACGTTCCACGCCGGCAATGGCAGCTTCCAGAACCACGGCTTCCTCAACGGCCACAATTTCGCGGTCTTCAAGCTGTCGATGATCGGCGCCTTCCATTCGCTGCTGGAAAACGAGATCCCGACCCGCTTCCCCGCCATTCGCTGGGCCTTCATCGAGGCCTGTTCGGAATGGGTGCCCTATGCCCTGATCGATGCGGGAAAGCGGCTCAAGCGCACCGGCCGCAAGCTCGCCGACAATCCGCTCAAGGACAACAACATCTATGTCACCTGCGAGGTCACCGACAACATCGCCTATGTCATCGACCGGGTCGGCGATGACAATCTGATCATCGGCACCGATTACGGCCACACCGACACCTCGGCCCAGATCAAGGCGCTGCGCATCCTGCGCGGCAGAGGCGAGATCAAGCCGGAAAGCATCGACAAGATTCTCGGCCCCAATCCGGCGCGGCTTTACGGCCTCAACGGAAGTTCTTGATTGCGAAGCAGTGCTGATGTGGTTTCCCGGCACGGGCCCTGATTCATACGGGCCCTAATATAAATTGAGGAAAACCGCCACCAGGACCAGGACGCCGCCCGACGACCAATGCCATATGCCGCGGCTGCCCGGCGCCAGCATCATGGTGATCCATATGAAACCGAGAACCACCAGTATCAGGTCTTCACTGTCCGCTCTGTAAAGCCATTCCCAAAGCTCTATCATAGGTGCTCTCCCACCTAGGCCGCCATGCCCCTGGAACGTTTTTTGGCGAATGCGCAATGACAATGATGCAACAAGTGCAGATCATTTTTCCAGTACTTTTTTCTTAAGCATTTGAAATAAAATGAATAAATCATAACAAAGTTGGATATTTACGGGCTTGAACAAGGGCTTGGCGGAATTTTCGGCACCCCTATTTGTCCCCGGTCTTGAATTCCGGCGCGCCAGGGCGTAAGCCCCTCAGAGTTAAATTCCCCTTCACAAATCGCGTTTGCTTGGGCGGTCCAAAATGGGTTTGAAAGTTGCGGTTGTCGGCGCCACCGGAAATGTCGGTCACGAAATACTCACCACCCTGTCTGAGCGGGAATTCCCCGCCGATGAGATCATCGCGCTCGCGTCGGCGCGCTCGGCCGGGACCGAAGTGTCCTATGGCGAGACCAAGGTTCTCAAGGTCCAGGATCTGGAGGCCTTCGACTTCACGGGATGTGATCTGGCGCTGTTTTCGGCGGGCTCCGATATCGCCAAGATCCATGGCGAGCGCGCCGCCGAGGCGGGCTGTATCGTCATCGACAATTCCTCGCAATTCCGCATGGACCCGGACGTGCCCCTGGTGGTGCCCGAGGTCAATGGCGAGGCCCTGGCGGGCTATGCCGAGCGCAACATCATCGCCAATCCCAACTGTTCCACCATCCAGATGGTGATGGCGCTCAGGCCGTTGCACGATCTGGCGCCGATCAAGCGGGTGGTGGTGGCGACCTATCAGGCCACCTCGGGCGCCGGCCGCCCCGCCATGGACGAGCTGTTCAACCAGACCCGCGGCATCTTCGTGAACGATGCCATGGAGAAGAAGCAGTTCACCAAGCAGATCGCCTTCAACGTGATTCCCCATATCGACGTCTTCTTAGAGGACGGCTCGACCAAGGAGGAATGGAAGATGGTGGCCGAGACCCAGAAGATCCTCGATGCCGGGATCGAGGTGTCGGCGACCTGCGTCCGCGTCCCGGTCTTCATCGGCCATGCCGAGGCGATCAATGTCGAATTCACCGAACCGGTCACCGTCGACGAGGCCAGGGATGCCCTGCGCCATGCGCCGGGCATCGTCGTGGTCGATCACCGGGTCGATGAAGGCTATGTCACCCCCGCCGAATGCGCCGGCGAGGACGCGGTCTATGTCAGCCGCATCCGCGAGGATACCACCGTCGATTACGGCCTCAATCTATGGGTGGTGGCGGACAATCTGCGCAAGGGCGCGGCCCTCAACGCGGTGCAGATCGCCGAGGAACTGGTCCGCGCCTACATGCTCGACGCCGCCTGAGCGAGTCGCCCCCGTCCACCTAGAGCCGGTCCGCCTAGAGCCGGTATCCGAACATTTCGATGTTGGCGCCCATCACCGTGGCCAGCAGGATGATGCCGAAGGCGAGGATCAGGATCCCGGACACCCGGTTGATATATCTGATGGTGACATCGGTGACCCGGACCCGGAACAGGCCCGCCAATGTGGTCAGGAACGACCACCAGGCGCCGGCGCCGATGAAGACCCCGCCGATCAACAAAACCCCCCTGGTCAGATCGTCGGTGATGTCGGGAATGCCGATGGCGGCGAAAATGCCGGCGAAGGAAACGAAGGTGATGGGATTGGTGATGGTGATGAGGAAGGCGGAGGCGAAATTGGTGATGACATTGCCGCGCATCGGCGTCGCCGGCGTCGAGACCCGGCGATCGAACAGGGTCATGGCCCCGATCAGGCACAGCAGGGCGGAGCCGAAGGCCCTGAACATCTCCTGAAGCCCGGCCAGTTCGGCGGCGATGAAGCCGAGGCCGAAGGCGGCGACAAAACCGAAGATGGTGTCGGCCATCGTGGCGCCGAGGCCGGTGGTGTATCCCGCCAACTTGCCAAGTGCCAGGGTGCGGCGAATACACAGAATCCCCACCGGGCCGACCGGGGCGGCGATGACGAAACCGACAACAAGCCCCTTGAGGAAAAAAACCGTGGTGTCCATGTGTCCGTGGGCCGCCCAAGGATACGTCCCCAGTTTCATATATCAGGCCGCCTTGGGTGACAACCACCAGTCTGGCGCCAGTCTCGCTCCGCGCCGCCACCGATAGCGGTGCCCGGGTCCCTAGCGGTCACCACCAATCCAGTAAGTTGACTCGTAAGGGCCATGAGTCTAAACCGTTGCCAAGCGCCGCGGCATGGGTTGCCGCGGCGTTTGGTTCGGAGCGACATTCGTGACATCAGCCCCCCATGACATCGATTCCGGGCATTGCGCAGGGTTGGCAAGGCCTCGATCATGAGCGTAGACAAACGGCCGCTGTCGCCTCACCTGCAGGTTTACCGGCCGCAGATCACGTCTGTTCTTTCCATTCTTCACCGCATGACCGGCGTCGCCCTCGGCTTCGGCCTAGCGCTTCTGGTCGCCTGGTTGACCGCCGCCGCCGCCGGGCCGCGACCCTTCGCCATGGTCCAGGGCCTGATCGCCTCACCGCTTGGGCTTCTGGTGCTTCTCGGCTTTTCCATCGCCCTGTTCTTTCACCTCTGCAACGGCATCCGCCATCTGTTCTGGGACTTCGGCATGGGGTTTGAGCTCACCACCGCCGCCGCCTCGGGCTGGACGGTGATCGCGGCCACGGTGTTGCTGACCGCATTGGTCTGGGGCATCGGCTTTGCGGCGATGGGGACGGGCTGATGAGTCCGGGATCGCTGCTTGGCCGAATTTCGGGCCTGGATTCGAACCACAAGGGGGTTAACCACTGGTGGGCGGAAAGGATTTCTGGCGCCCTATTGGTGCCGCTGGTTGTGTGGTTTGCCGCCGGCCTCGTTGGGCTTGGCGGTGCCGGCCATGGCGATGTGGTGGCCTGGTTAAGCCAACCGCTGGCCGCCGGCCTGATGGGGTTGCTGATCGTGGTCGGCTTCCACCATACCCAGCTCGGCCTTCAGGTCGTGATCGAGGACTATATCGACGAAGGGCCGGTGCGAAGCGGCCTCGATATCGCCGTCAAGCTCCTGGTGCTGTTGGCCGCCTTGGGCGGTCTCTGCGCCGTCGCGCGCATTGCCTGGGCTGGGTGAGGGGGCAGGGTGAGCGGGATGACCAATTCCTACGACATCATCGACCATGATTACGACGTCATCGTCGTCGGCGCCGGCGGCGCCGGCTTGCGGGCGACCCTGGGGATGTCGGCGGCCGGCCTCAAGACCGCGTGCATCTCCAAGGTGTTCCCGACCCGCAGCCATACCGTCGCTGCCCAAGGCGGTGTCGGCGCCGCCTTCGGCAATATCGAACCCGATGACTGGCGTTTCCATATGTTCGACACCGTCAAGGGCTCGGACTGGCTGGGCGACCAGGACGCCATCGAATATATGTGCCGCAACGCCGTTACCGCCGTCACCGAGCTCGAACATTTCGGCGTGCCGTTCTCGCGCACCGAGGATGGCAAGATCTACCAGCGCCCGTTCGGCGGCCACACGGTCAATTACGGCAAGGAAATGGCGCATCGGGCCTGCGCCGCCGCCGACCGCACCGGCCACGCCATCCTCCACACCCTTTATCAGCAGTCCCTCAAGCACAAGGCCGAGTTCTTCGTCGAATATTTCGCCCTCGACGTCATCATGGATGACGATGGCCAGTGCCTGGGGGTGATGGCGTGGAATTTGGAGGACGGCTCGCTCCACCGGTTTCGCAGCCACATCACGGTGCTGGCGACCGGGGGCTATGGCCGCACCTATCTGTCCTGCACCTCGGCCCACACCTGCACCGGGGACGGCAACGGCATGGCGCTGCGTGCCGGGCTGCCATTGCAGGACATGGAATTCATCCAGTTCCACCCCACCGGCATCTATGGCTCGGGCTGTCTGATCACCGAGGGCTCCCGCGGCGAGGGCGGCTATCTCACCAATTCCGAGAATGAGCGCTTCATGGAGCGCTATGCGCCGACCGCCAAGGACCTGGCGTCCCGCGATGTGGTCAGCCGCGCCATCACCATCGAGATTCGCGAGGGCCGCGGCGTCGGGCCCAACAAGGACTATATGTATCTGCATCTCGAGCATCTCGACCCCGAAATGCTGCACCACCGCCTGCCCGGCATCTCCGAGACCGCCCAGATCTTCGCCGGTGTCGACGTCACCAAGGAACCGATCCCGGTGCTGCCGACGGTGCATTACAATATGGGCGGCATCCCCACCAACTATCATGGCGAGGTCCTGCAGCCCACCAACGATGATCCCGACGCGGTGGCGCCGGGTCTGATGGCGATCGGCGAGGGCGCCTCGGTCTCGGTCCATGGCGCCAACCGGCTGGGCTGCAATTCATTGCTGGATATCGTGGTGTTCGGCCGCGCCGCCGCCTTGCGCGCCGCCGAGCTGGTCAAACCGGGCGAGCCCTTGAAACCATTGCCCGCCAATGCGGGGGACGGCGCCATCGCCCGGCTCGACCGGCTACGCAACGCTAAAGGGACACGGCCGGTCAGTGAGATTCGCCGCGACATGCAGCGCACCATGCAGGATTTCTGCACCGTGTTCCGCACCGCCGAGATCCTTGCCGACGGGGTCGAGGCGATCGACCGGGTCGCCGGCACCTTGGCCGATGTCAAACTCAGTGACCGTTCGATGATCTGGAACACCGATCTGGTCGAGGCCCTGGAGCTCGAGAACCTGCTGAGCCAGGCGGTGGTGAGCCTGCATTCGGCGCAAGCGAGGCTGGAAAGCCGCGGCGCCCACGCCCGCGATGACTATCCCGACCGCGACGACGAAAACTGGCTCAAGCACAGCCTGGCCTGGATCGATGGCGACGGCGGTGGCGGCAACGGTGGCGGCAAGGTTCGCCTCGGCTACCGCCCGGTGCATCTCAAGCCCTTGTCAGACGATGTCGAGACCGTGCCCCTGCAGGACCGGGTTTACTGATGGTTGAGTTCGCCCTGCCCAAGAACTCCCGCCCCACCGAGGGCAAGCATTATCCCGCCCCCGACAATGCCGGCAACGTCAAGACCTTCCGGGTCTATCGCTGGTCGCCGGACGACAATGAGAACCCGCGTATCGACCGCTACGACATCGATCTCGATGATTGCGGCGACAAGGTTCTCGACGCCCTGATCAAGATCAAGGATCAGGTGGATCAGACCCTGACCTTCCGGCGTTCGTGCCGCGAGGGCATCTGCGGCAGTTGCGCCATGAATATCGACGGCGTCAATACGCTCGCCTGTATCACGCCGATTTCCGAGATCAAGGGCGATGCCAAGATCTATCCCCTGCCCCACATGGATGTGGTCAAGGATCTGGTGCCCGACCTTACCGCCATAGCCAAGCAATATGCCTCGGTCGAGCCTTGGCTCAAGGCCGCCGACAACGGCGCCGATGATGAGGAACGCCGCCAAAGCCCGGAGGACCGCGCGCGCCTGGACGGGCTGTGGGAATGCATCCTATGCTTCTGCTGCTCGACCTCGTGCCCGAGCTATTGGTGGAACGGCGACAAGTTCCTCGGCCCCGCCATCCTGCTTCAGGCCTATCGCTGGATCGCCGATTCCCGCGACGAGGAGACCGAGGCGCGCCTCGATGCGCTGGAGGACCCGTTCAAGCTCTATCGCTGCCACACCATCATGAACTGCACCAACACCTGCCCCAAGGGGCTCAATCCGGCCCTGGCCATCGCCGAGATCAAGAAACAACTGGCGGCGCGCGGCTGAGGTATTCGCCCTTAAGAGGCGGGGAAAATTTAGGGAGGCGCATACGCCATGAAAGCCAACGCCAACGGCATCTCGATCAACTATCAAGTCGAAGGCAAGGAGGGCGCGCCGTGGGTGACGCTCTCCCATTCGCTGGGCGCCAATCTCACCATGTGGGACGACCAGGTCGCGGCGCTCCGGGACGATTACCAAATCCTCAGGTTGGACACCCGGGGCCATGGCAGCACCGAGGCCACCGAAGGGGCCTATGATTTCAACCTGTTGATCGCCGACATCACCTATCTGTGGGACGTTTTGCTGATCGACCACAGCCATCTGGTCGGGCTATCGCTGGGCGGCATGACCGCCATGGGCATGGCGTTGCGCCTGCCCGGCCGGCTCGATTCCATCACCGTATGCTCGGCCCGCGCCGATTGCCCGGATGCGGTGCACAAGATTTGGGACGACCGCATCGCCCAGATCGAGGCCGAAGGCATGGAGCCCGTGGTCGAAGGGACGCTGGGGCGCTGGTTCACCCCCGACTTCGTCGCCTCGGGCTCGCCGGTGCTCGACCAGGTGCGCGAAATGATCCGCACCACCAAGCCCCAAGGTTATATCGGTTGCGCCCGGGCGCTCCAGGGCCTCGATTACCTGCCCCGGTTGGGCCAGATCACGGTACCGACCCTGTTCATCGCCGGCGACGGCGATGGCGCCGCGCCCGCCGAGGGCATGAAGGTCATGCACGCCGCCGTCAAGGGCTCGGGATATGTCGAGCTCAGCCAGGCGAGCCACATTTCGAATTTAGAGCAACCCCAGGCCTATAACGACGCGGTGACGGGGTTTTTGGCGGGGCTTTAGCCATGACCACCATCAGCGAAGACATCGCCGGGTTCATCACGGATTTCGATCTTGGCCAGGCGCCCGACGCCGTTATCGAACTCAGCCAAACCGCGTTTGCCGATACCATCGGGGTCATGCTGGCGGGCAGTTGCGAGCCCGCGGCGCGGATCGTATGTGAGATGGCCGCCGCCGAAGGCGCGGCGCCCGCCGCCACCGTGGTCGGCAGCGGGCTTCGGACCTCGGCGGCGAACGCGGCGCTGGTCAACGGCACCGCCACCCAGGCGCTGGATTATGATCTGTCCTTCATGATCGGCCAGTCGACGGCGGCGCTGATCCCGGCGCTGTTGCCGGTGGCGGAATGCGGCGATGCGGCGCCAAAGGATTTGATCGCGTCCTTTGTCGTCGGGGTCGAGGTCTGCGCCAGGATGGCAAAGTGCTTTCCGACGCTGTCGAGCGAAGGCGGCTGGCACGGCGCCGGTGTGCTTGGCACGGTGGCGGCGGCGGCGTCCTTGGCCAAGCTGACCAATCAGCCGGCCCCGGTGATTCCCGCCATCATCGGCATCTCGGCGTCGATGGCGTCGGGCGTCAGCGCCAATTTCGGCACCATGACCAAGCCGCTTCATGCCGGTCTCGCCGCCCGCAACGCGGTGACGGCGCTATCGCTCGGGGCCACGGGCTTCACCGGCAGTGCCCAGGCTTTGGAAGGCGGCCACGGTTTCTTTTCGTCATTGGCCCAGGGTCTGGCGTGGGACACGGACGCGTTCGATGATTTGGGCCAACGGTTTTATCTCATCGATCCTGGCTACAAGATCAAGCCTTTCGCCTGCGGCGGCCTGCTGCATTGTTCGATCGAAGCCGCGCTTGAGCTTCGCGGCCAGGCCCAGGCGCGCATCGGCGATATTTCGCACATCAAGATCGGGGTCAGCCAACACGCCAAGAACCGGGCCATCGACCGCTATCCATGGTCGGAAGACAGCTCGCGCTTCTCGCTCACATATCTGGTGGCCTCGGCCCTGATCCATGGCGCGCCCATGCTCACCGCGTTCCGCGAAGAGGCCTTTGCCGACGGCCGGGTTCGCGCCCTGTCTGATCTGTGCGAGATCGTCCTCGATGATGAGTTCGCCAGTCTCACCGGATCGGGCTACAGCCCTGGCCGGGTGACGATTTCGTTCGGCGATGGCGAGGCGCTGGAACACGCGGTCTATATCCCCACCGGCGCGCGCGAGACCCCGATGGCCGCCGATCAGATCAAGCAGAAATTCACCACCTGCGCCACAAGCGCGCTCAGCGACGGAGGTGCGGCCAGATTGTATGATTATCTTCTGGGCCTGAATGGGCAGACAACATTGGCGGATTTGTGGCCCATGATCGCCGCGGCTGAATGAATCGGGAGGGGGGCCGGGCTCTCGCCCAGGCTCCCTCTCAAGCTGCTGGTGAATTACTTCTTCTTACGTGGCTTGCCTTTGTATTTCATGTGGACCTCGTGGGGCACCGTGTACATGTGGATGACGACATGGGGCACTTCCATGTTGCGGTGACCCTTCGGCAGGTACTTGATGTCGAGATGATCGATCCGGGGATGGTGGTTGGCATAGTTGAACACCCTTTCCCATTCCTTGCTCCCCTTCATGTCACTCAGCATCACCTCGGCCTCGTAGAACACAATTTTTCCGTTCATCATGCCGTAAACCGGACCGTGGGGCCGGAGCTTGGGGTCGGAAAAATGCTGTCCCATGCCGGGTGTGACACGTGGGGATCCTTTGACCCCTTTCGGCAGATCCTTGACACCATGTGCGAAGGCCGCAACGCCCATCAATACCAGGACCGCGACGGCTAAACATGCGAAAGCAGACTTTTTCATTGTTCTTCCCTCCGGCGAAGATTGAAGATGGTCACCACTCAGGCAGTGGCAATAATTATGCCCGCACAATTATATTAGGATGCTAACTAATTGGTCAATATTTATGGGGCGAGCAGCGCATAAGTTTAAGAACAATCTTGGTTCGAAAGGGGGGGCCTGGCACCCCCCCCCTCTCATAGTTGCTGCTTCCGTTCACCCGGCCTGGGTCGCGGTCTGGGTGAGGGCGGGTTCGGTGCCGTCAGTGATCGGGCCCGAGACGTCCTTGAAGGCCAGCATTTCGAAATAGCGCATCGAATCGCCAAAGCGGAAGCCCTGGGCGAGGCCATCGGCGTTTTCCGGGTTGCGGAAGGTGCCGAATATCATGTCCAGGATCGGCAGATCGGCATAATTGTATCTGTGGATGCCGTTTCCGTGATGGATGCAGTGGCTTTCCGGGCGCTGGATGATATAGCCGAGCCACCGTGGTGTCGCGATATTGGCGTGCTGGAACACCGCATTGAAGCCGAGAAACGCGGCGCCGAGAACGCCGGCCTCCGGCGCTAGTCCCAACAGCGGGAAGAACACCAGGCTCGACCAGGTGGTGAAGAACGCGATGTCGATGGGGTGCAGGTAATTGGCGGCGAAAGCATCGAGGGATTCGACACTGTGGTGAACCTGGTGGCCCATGCGCCACAGCGTCGCCTGCTCATGGACGGCGCGATGATAGCCGTAATGCAACAGCTCATAGATGACAACGCCGACGGCGGCGCCACCGACGGTGCCGAGGCCGCGTCCGTCGAACAGGCTGGCGCCTTGGAAGAAGGCGCCCCAGGCCCAGGCGACGGTCATGGAAACACCGACAATGGCGACGGTGACGGCGGTGCCGTAAAGCCGCCAATAGCGCGGCGTCGCGTATGTGCGTTTTTGGTAGACCAGATCCAGGGCCATGAAGGCCGGGATGCAGGCAAGACCGAGATATTCCAGATATTCAAACATAATGTCCTCCTTGTTTTGGTTCAGTGGGGTGGGGCCGGCCCCGGGGCTGGATCCAGGGCCGGCACGCATCGGCGCCAAATGGGGCGCCTATCAATAAGTCTCGACGGTGACTGCGACCGGGACCGAGAGTGAGTTGAACACCGGCGACATCTCCGCCAGGGCCTTCAACTCATCGGCGTCGCCATCGGTCTTGACGCGGAAATTGACCCGGATTTCGCCGAACCCCTTGGGCACATCCTGGGCGACGCCGGTGAAACCGCGAATGTCGATATCGCCCTCGATGCTGGACGACAGCGCCGCGATCTCGATGCCGTTGGCGGCCCCGTGATAGACCATGGTGGTGGTCATGCAGCCGGCCAGGGCGTGGAGCAGATATTCCACCGGGTTGGCGCCCTTGTCTTCGCCCAACAGCACCGGCGGCTCATCGGCGTCAAACTCGAAGGCTTGCGTGCGAGTGGTGTCCTCGGCGCCGACGCCATAGAAGCCCTTGATGGTGGAGCGGTTGTGGCTGCCGTCGATCCAGGTGTTGGCATTGCGGAACTGGAACTGGGCGAGGTCCGGATTGGCCCCGACGGTGTCCAGGGTTTGGCCGAGCGCTGTCACGTCCACTCCGTTGATGATGACGTGTTGGTCTTGGACGGTTTCGGTTGCGGTCATTCTTTGTCTCCTTGGTCAGATCGTTTTGAACAAATTGTTGCATTCTGTACCGGCTGTATTTAAGACATACCAACCGGTCGGTATGTATATACCAACTGGTTGGTATGTTTGACAAGGGTTTTTTCGAAAAAATAGAATTTCTGTCAAACTATTGAAATTTATGAGATATTTTTGCTATTTCCGGGCATCAATGTGTTCCAAACTTGATCCGATCTTGAAAATCTAACGCCAACAGTATACCTACTAGTTGGTTTGTAAATTCGGGAGCATGACATGGCCGACCGCGGGCACGACACCAAGGAGCGCATCCTGGATGCGGCCCAGACCCAGGTGCTGGAGAAGGGCTTCGCCGCCACCTCGATCGACGATATCCTCAAGGCGACCGGGGTGACCAAGGGCGCGTTCTTCCATCATTTCCGCTCCAAGAGCGATCTCGCCCGCCAGCTGGTGGAACGCTTCGCCGACAATGATTTTCAGATGTTCGATGAGTGGGACCGCCGTGCCGAGGCGCTGGCCGACGACCCCTACCAGGCCATGGTGCTGTTCCTCAAACTGTTCGAAGACTGGCTCGACAATTTGGACGAGCCCTTTGCCGGCTGCATGTTCGCGGTCTATGTCTATGAAAGCCGCCAATTCGATGATGGGGTGAACGACTTCATCAAACAATCATTCGCCCGCTGGCAGGGCTATTACGAACAGAAATTCACCGAGGTGCTCGCGACGCGCCGGCCCAGATCCGACATCACCGCCCGTGAGCTTGCCGAATCCATCGTCTCGATCCTGGAAGGCGCATTCATCCTTTCCCGGTCCTACAAGGACCCCGGGCTGATCACCCGGCAATCCCGCCTGTTCCGGGACTATTTGAAGCTGTTGTTCGAGGACGCGCCCGCCACCGCCTAGGCCCCGGGAAAATATTGATGAACAGGAGAAAGCATCATGCCGATTAAAACCGTTGCCATCATGGTTCCAGGCGAGATGGGCGCCGCCGTCGGAAAGGGGTTCCACGACCACGGCCTTGATGTCATCACCTGCCTCGCCGGGCGCAGCGAGGCGACCCGTGAGCGCGCCGCCGAGGCCGGCTTTCGCGATGTCGCCGATCTCGAAACCCTGCTTGGCGAGGCCGAGATCGTGCTCTCGATCCTGCCGCCGGAGCATGCCCCCGCCATGGCAGCAATCGTCGCCGCGGTCATGACATCATCGGGATTGACGCTGCCCTATGCCGACTGCAACGCGGTGGCGCCGGAAACCGCGCGTGGCATGCAGGCGGTGATCGAAGGCGCCGGGGCGGTCTATATGGACGGCGGCATCGTCGGCAGCCCGCCGGGCAGGGCGATGGATACACGATTTTACATGTCCGGTGCCGGCGCCGCGCTGATGGATGATCTTGATGGCAAGGGCATCGATGTGCGCCAATGCGGGCCCGAGATCGGCCGCGGGGTCGCGGTCAAGATGTGTTACGCCGCCATCACCAAGGGCACCAGCGCGCTGCACACCGCGGTGCTGATCGCCGCCGAAGCCCTTGGCGTCGCCGACGAAATCCACCAGGAGCTGCCCTACTCCGTGCCCGCCTTGTACAAGCGCATGGAGAACGTGGTGCCCAAGCTGCCGGCGGTCTCGGGCCGCTATATCGGCGAGATGAAGGAGATCGCCAAGACCATGGAGAGCACCGGCGTCACGCCGAACTTTCATGTCGGCGCCACCGAGCTCTATCAGTTGCTGGAGAAGACGCCGTTCGCCGCCGAGCGCCGCGACACCGTCGACCGCGACCGTACCATCCGCCAATCCCTCGAAGTGTTCGCCCAATACCTGCCGGATAAATCAGCCGCCGAATAGGCAAATCCATGCAGGTGCTATTTGTAGATTTTGACCTCGACGCAATGATCGAGGGCGGTCGAGATCAGGTCGATATGGTCAAGATCGTTGGGCAGCAGGGCGTTGAAGTTGACGCCCTTGCCCCGGGCGATGGGCATGCCTGGCGACCAATGGCCGAAGGATCCGCCGACGCCGACGGCCCCGGGATGGATGCACTGGGTCAGCTTGACCGTGGCCCGGACCTTGGTGGCCGGTGATTCGAGCCACACCTGATCGCCGTCGCCGATGCCCTTCTTTTGGCCAACAGCTTCGTTGAGAAGAATGCTGTAGGCATCGGTGTGTTCGCAGAGCTCATCGACCCAGGGGTTTTCGTTGCCGAAGGTGCCATAGACAAAGGGAAACTTGAAGTGGACCGCGATGAGGTCGAATTCGCCGCTCTTGATGGCCTTGTATGAATTGCACGGCATCCAATCGGAAAACGGCTGGTAATCGGCGAGGTCCCAGTCCAGGCCCAACTCGTCCAGCACCCCTTGAAGCTCTTCCCCCCGGGTCAGGAAATATTCCAGATAGATCGGCACCCGGGCATCGAGGAACGGGCCGAAATAGCATTCCTCCACACTCCGGGGCAGGGTGATGAAGCCGTTCTCCTTGAACCAGTCCAGCCCGCGATCCTCGCCAAACCATGAGCGCGTCGTGCGGTCGAGAAATTCCGACGCCCGGTAGCGCTGGCCGGGCTGCAACGCATTCTGTCCCTTCAGCATGTAGTTGTGATTCACCAACCGGTAAAAATCGTCGAGGATGCCGATGCGGTCCGCCAACTCGATGACGACTTCCTGCGGATGGCGCACACTCGGCGGCGGGGCGACCGCGGGAACCCGAATCTGCCAGTGGAAATCATGCATGCCGCAAGGCGGAATGGAATGGACCCCGGAGCCGCTGTTGAAATCGTAGCGTTCCAGATAACTGGGGTACGGCAGGATAATGTCATCGAAAAGGTTGGTTTCGTTGATCTCGACGGCGAATCCGGCGACGAACTTCAGCGACCGGTAAAGCCGCTCCACCTTGGTGAACTCGCCGAAAGAAAGCATCACCGGATTGGCGGGCGTGTGGATCAACATCTCGAGCCCACCGGTCAGGCCATAGGCCTTGGGATCATCCACCGTGACCGGCAGCAGCGGATGGAAGTGCGAGGCCATCGGGAACAGCTCACCCAGGTCCATCCTGACCGGCGCCGTCGGCGTGCGGCCCGGGAAGGACTTGGGGTGGGCCATGGGCATGACGTGGCCACCGTCTTCCAACATGCCGTCGGTGCCGCCCTTGGGGCCCCAGTGGTGGGGTTGCTCGCCGGCGGCCATGGTGGAGAGGATGCCGCCCGGCACGTTGACCGCGCCGATCACGATGTTGAGGAGCTTCAAAGGCCAGCACTGGTGGAACCCGTGCTTGTGGCCCTGCGTCCCTTTGGCCCAATCGACGCAGGCGGGCCGGTAGGGAAGCTCGACGCCATCGATGGTAATGGTTTCGCCGATGCGCGCCGCCGCGCCAAATTCGGCGGCAATCCGCCGCACCGTCGTGGCCGGGATGGTGGTGATCTCCTCGACCTTCTCAGGTGTGTATTTGGCAACGTGCTCGCGAAGAAGCTCGAACGATGGGCGGCCCGGCTTGCCGGCGGCCTCATAGCTTCCGGTGATCGAGGGATCGGTCAGGCTCGGATCATGATGGGTCTTGATCTTGCCATCGGCGCCATCGTGGACCAGCGGCTCACCCGAGGCGGCATCACGCAGATATAGCCCGTCGGCACCGACCAGATAGGGCGCGTTGGTCTTGTTCTTGAGGAATGGCCCGTCGTAGATGCCGAGCTCGTTCACCAGCACATGCAAAAGGCCGTTGCCCAGCGCCGCGTCGGTGCCGGGCAGGATCGGGATCCATTCGTTGGCCTTGGCCGCGGCGTAGCCGCCGACCGGATCGATGACCACCAGCTTCATGCCCCGTTCCCGGGCTTCGGCCATGTCAAGGGCGATATGGTTGTAGGACCCCCGTGTGGCGATGGCGAACTGGGTACCGATCAGGATGCAATAGTCGGTATGATGCAGGTCGGGCTGCTGATGGAAGCCCCCGCCGGAGAAGAACTCGACCGGATGGACCACCTTGCCGCAGGTCGGCGAAGCGGCTTGGTTGATGTGCGGCGTGCCGAAGGCGCTGCCCAACGCCTGAAACCAGAACATATTGTCGCCGACCGACTCCCAGCACTGGACCCAGAGCTTCTTGGGATCATCCTGGATGCGCTCGAACTGGGCCGTGATGGTATCGATCGCCTCGTCCCAGGAGATTTCCTCCCAGCCGGGGTCTTGGCCGCGCGCCTTGTTCGGGTTGGTCCGCCGGAGCGGCACCTTGATGCGGTTCGGATTGTAGAGGTTCATGATGCCGGACTTGCCCTTGGCGCACATCTTGCCCCGGTTCTGCGGGCTTGCCGGGTTGCCTTCGATGTTGACGACGACGCCGTCCTCGATGCTGACCTTGATGCCGCAGCCGACATAGCACATGCCGCACGCGGTCAGGACGGTCTCCGACTTCGCCGTTCCCGCCGGCGTTTCCACCGTCCTATCGGCTATCGTAACCAATGCTATTCCCTCGATCCGTATTTGGCGCTTCCCCAAGCCCGGGTCTTTTCGCTGTCGATGTAGAGTTCCGGGTCCATCCTGAGGGTGGCGCCGTTCTTGGCCAGGGCCTCGGCGTATTCCTTGCGCAGGAAGGGATCCTCTTCGTCATAGGGAAGGGCGGTGCCGCCGTCGCGGATATCGACGGCGCCGAGGTCTATCAGCTTTTCTCCCGGCACACCCGGCGAGCGGGCGCGTTGGTTGTTGGGGCCGAACCAGGCGGTCATCCGCAGCGGTTCCTTGCTGGTGCCGAAATGCTGGTGGTACCAGTTGCCGCTCATGGGCGCGGCGGAGACCATGCCGACCGGCTCATAATCGACGCGCTTGACCTGATCGGCCTTGCCGTCTTCCCAGGGCCGGGCGCCGAGGCTGATCGGCCAGGTATAGGAATACCCCTTGCCCTTGATGCAGATCAGGACGGCGGCCGAGGCGTGATAATGGGCCTTGGAGTAACGCCCGGTCTCATATTGGCCGATCCACATGTAGAACCGATTGCCTGCCATTGCGGGCTCCAGGCAGCGGTAGCCCGGCGAGCGGCGGTTGTCGAGCGGCAGTTCGCAATGGATGATGTCCGGCAATAGGTTGGCGCGGCGCTGGGCCAGGCCGCGGATCGGGTCGGGCACGACCTCCTCGTTGGGCTTGAAGTAGGTATCGCTTTCATTGTAGCCCCTTTGGAAGACATGGGGGTTGTTGAAGACCAATTCTTCGTCGTCGAACAGGTTCATGACATTGGGCGCGGTGGTTCCGGCCAACAGAAGCGCCGGCGCCGACGATGCGTTGACGATGCGATGAAGGGTGTTGGGGGGAATCGCGAACATCGAACCCTGGGCCCATTCGAAAACATGCTTCTTGCCGCCCTCGATCCAGACTTCCGTCGTGCCGCGCCCCTCGACCACCATGAATTGTTCTTCGTAGAGGTGCTTTTCGGTATTGAGGGCGCCGGAGCCGGGAACCTCGATCAGATAGGAGCCCCACAGCCCCTCGGTGCCGTGAAGCTGGATGAAGGTGGCATTGCCGCCCATCCGTTTCCAGGGCTTGAGCGGCAGGTTCTGGACCTTGTGTACCCCGATGTCACGGTGGATCGGTATCTCTTGTTCTGTCATGAACACGTCGTAGGGCATCGCCGGCCGTCCGAATTTGCCGAACCCGGCTTTCTCGGTGGGTCCCGTTATGTCGTGCCATAGTTGCGGTGCATCATGTGGCATTTGTCTGTTCTCCCCTCTCCTTGAGACGGATCAATCAGGTCATGCTGTCCGATGCCGGGCGTGAGCGTGGGGATGCGGTTACCAGTTGTAGTCGAACGTCACACGTGCCGGGCTCGCCCACTTCTTGGCCATGCGTTTGTAACGCATCAATTCCTGCGGGATGACCTCGACCGTCACCCGGTACTTGCCTTTGCCGGGCAGGGTCGCGTTGCGGCCATAGTGAAACCACCCACCAAGCATCGGAGGCAGCGGGATTTTAAACGTCTTTCCTTTGGGCAATTTTTCAACGCGCAGCACGACATCCAGATATGGAATGAATTTGCCGCTTTGGGTATCGAACACCTTGACCTCGGGATGGTGGGTCGGGGTTCCCATCATCATCATGGGTTTGCCGGACGTCATGACCATCCCGTGTTTCGGCGATTCCATGTAGAACTCGATACGCATGTCATTGACGACCTTGGTGCCGACAAGATCTTCCTTTCCGGCGTTTGCCGGACCGCCAAGACATAGCCCGGCAAAGGCGATCAGGATCGGCAGAGAATAAACTTTCCTCATAGCCATTCTCCTTCAGTGCGGTTTCTGCGATGAGCCCACTCAAGACTGAAAATGGCCACTGCCCAGGCAGCGCCACCGCCATTCTATTAGAATTCTAACTAATCAGTCAATGCTACAATATCAAAAGAAGACGTGGTGGCACCGATCCCACAACTCCGTTCTCTCTGCCGCGGTGAAAGCTCGACCATATCTTTGACTCATCGGGACATTCCCGGAAGCCAGCGAAACGCTCGCTTTAGTTCGGCAACCGCATTTTCCTCGTACCAGCGGCCATGGGCGATAATGATACGTTGCGGCTGCCAGGAAATCATCGTGCGCACCGCCTCGGCCATTTGCTTGCGGTGCATGAAAAAGGTGGAGCGCAGGTCAAGGGGCATCTTGCCATCGTGATCGACGGCACCGGACAGCCGGGACATAAATCTGAAAAATGGATTGGCAATCTTTTCGCATTCGTAGTTTTGGATAAGGTCGGCAATCACCAGGGTCCGTGTCGCATCGTGAAAAAACACGGCCTCGGTCAAATAGCTCCCCGGGACCAGGAGCATTTTTATTTCCCCGGACCACGGGTATTCGCCATCCACCGCCAAGTCCGCATGGTAGTCGGAAAATCGTCCATGGCTTTGCGCTTGCTCTTGCACATGCGGCGCGGCGTATGTCATGGCATCAGGATAAGCGGCTACCCATTTTCCCACCCACCAGTAATGGATACGGTTGGGGGCGATCAGGTATCGGACACCGCCAAGGGCGTCCACCTCGCTTTTGAGTGAGGGCGATAGTTCCGTCGGGGAATGCACCCACAGCCCGCCATCAGCCAGTTGCACGATGGTCATGCGGGTAGGGAAAGGAAACTTCAAGCCCAAGTAGCCGAACCTGATCACCGGCCCATCGACGACCCACACGCCGTCCGCTACGGGTTTTAGGATGCCGGTCGGCTCATAAGTCTCGACGACGGTCATGCGCCATTATAACCCGCCACTGAATCCTTGCGGCGGAGGGCTGCGAAATGCTCGCTTGGTAAAGCTGTACAAAATATCTTATTCGGGCGGCTGGCATCCGCACTCG
>CBDUSV010000005.1:0-26187 GCA_965369885.1 uncultured bacterium | reverse complement strand
ACGCAGGCGCAGTATTTGCAGAAGAATTACGGCGTGGTGCAGCTGTCCACCGGCGACATGCTCCGCGCCCTGGTCGCCTCGGGGTCCGAATCCGGCCGCCAGGTGGAAAAGATCATAGATGACGGCGAATTGGTGTCCGACGAGGTGATGATCAGGATGATTTCCCAGCGCATCGATGAGCCCGACTGCGCCAACGGCTTCATCCTCGATGGCTTCCCGCGCACCACGCCACAGGCCGAGGCCCTGGATGACATGCTGGCGGAAAAGGGGCTGAAACTCGACGGCGTGATCGAAATCGGGGTCGATGACGCGGCCTTGGTTGAACGCATCTCGGGGCGGTTCAGCTGCGCCGCTTGCGGCGCCGGTTACCATGAGGAGTTCCACCGCCCCAAGCTAGATGGGCTTTGCGACGACTGTGGCGGCCAGGAGTTCTCCCGGCGCCAGGATGACAACGCCGAGACGGTCAAGGCGCGGCTTGAAGCCTACCATCGCATGACGGCGCCGTTGCTGCCCTATTACCGCGACAAGGGGGTCTTGCATACCATCGACGGCATGGCCGCCATCCCCGCCGTCAACAAGCAAATCGAGGCGTGTTTAGAAGGAGTTACCGAACGGACCTGAAGGATTGACTTGGCCGCCCATATTCCTATAATCGCGCACCCCCTTCCGTGCCGCGGTGGGGGAGGTGCGCCGGGCTGCCATATCCAGACCGTCCAATCCAGAACATTGAATTCAGACTAGCAATTTCGGAATTTAGACCCTTTAGAAACCAGGAGACGTCCCTTGGCACGGATTGCAGGCGTTAATATTCCCACCGAAAAGCAGGTGGAGATCGGGCTGACCTATATTCACGGCATCGGCCACACGCGGGCCCGGACGATCTGTGACAAGGCCGGCATCGAACGGGATCGCCGGGTCAATCAGTTGACCGATGACGAGGTCATCCGCATCCGCGAGATCATCGACCAGGATTATCAGGTAGAGGGCGATCTGCGCCGTGAGATCGCCATGAATATCAAGAGATTGATGGATTTGGGTTGCTATCGCGGACTTCGGCACCGCAAGAATCTGCCGGTGCGTGGTCAGCGGACCCATACCAATGCCCGCTCGCGCAAAGGCCCGGCACGTCCGATCGCCGGCAGGAAAAAAGCTGCCACCTAGGGATCATGATTCCTAAGATTACGAGTAAGGAATAACAATGGCGAGAACACCGACTTCGCGACCCCGTCGCCGCGAGCGCAAGAACATTACCTCGGGCGTTGCCCATGTGAACGCCCACTTCAACAACACCATGATTACCATCACCGATGCCCAGGGCAATACCATCGCCTGGGCTTCGGCGGGAAGCCAGGGCTTCAAGGGGTCACGCAAGTCAACGCCCTATGCGGCGCAGATGGCCGGCGAGGAAGCCGGCCGCAAGGCCATGGAACACGGCATGAAGACTCTCGAGGTCGAGGTCAAGGGGCCGGGTTCGGGACGGGAATCAGCGCTTCGGGCGCTGCAGGCCGTCGGCTTTACCATTACTTCGATCCGCGACGTGACGCCGATTCCCCACAACGGGTGCCGGCCGCCGAAACGCCGCCGAGTCTGACATATGTGGTTGCCGCCTTGGCCGGCAAGTGCGGGCCAAGGCGTTAGCAGATTTTGACATAACTCTCAGGCGGGCTTCTGTCCGTCCCAAAATGAGGTTCTTCTTGTGATTCAGAAAAACTGGACCGAACTCATCAAACCTACCAAGCTCAATATCGAAAACGGCGCCGATCCGACCCGTTTCGCCACCGTGGTCGCCGAGCCGCTGGAACGCGGATTCGGCATGACCATCGGCAATGCCCTGCGCAGGGTTCTGTTGTCGTCGTTGCATGGCTCCGCGGTGACGGCGTTGAAGATCGACAATGTGCTCCATGAATTTTCGTCGATCCCCGGCGTGCGCGAGGATGTCACCGACATCGTCCTCAATCTCAAGTCCCTGGCGGTGCGCCTCAACGGCGAAGGGCCCAGGCATGTCTCACTCGCGGCCAAGGGTCCCGGCGAGGTGACGGCTTCGCAGATCGATACCGGCCATGATATCGATATCCTCAATCCCGATCTGGTGGTGTGCACCCTGGAGAAGGGCACGTCGATCTCGATGGATTTGACCGTGGAAAGCGGCAAGGGATACGTTCCCGCCGCCCTCAACCGGGCCGAGGACGACCCCATCGGCCTGATCCCGGTCGACGCCCTGTACAGCCCGGTGCGCAAGGTCGCCTTCAAGGTCGACAACACCCGGGTCGGCCAGGTCACCGACTATGACAAATTGTCGTTGGAGGTTGAAACCGATGGCACGGTGACGCCCGAGGACGCGGTGGCGCTGGCGGCCCGGATTCTCCAGGACCAGCTCCAGATGTTCATCAATTTCGAGGAGCCGAAGCTGGCCACGGTGGAGGAATCCACCGAAGAGCCCGCCTTCAACAAGAACCTTCTGCGCAAGGTCGAAGAGCTCGAACTGTCGGTCCGCTCCGCCAACTGTCTCAAGAACGACAACATCATCTATATTGGCGATCTGGTGCAAAAGACCGAGGCCGAGATGCTGCGCACCCCCAATTTCGGGCGCAAATCCCTCAACGAAATTAAAGAAGTGCTGGTCACCATGGGGCTTCAGCTGGGCATGGAGATTCCCGACTGGCCACCGGAAAACATCGAGGAAATGGCCAAGCGGCTGGAAGAGCCCTACTGATCATTCAGCAAGCCTGGCCGGTAGGGCCTGAGTTAAGGAGTAAGTCATGCGTCATGGATTAAGCGGACGGAAGCTGAACCGTACCAGCGCTCATCGCAAGGCGATGTTCGCCAATATGGCGGTCGCTCTGTTGAAGCACGAGCAGATCAAGACCACGGTCGCCAAGGCCAAGGAGCTGCGCCCGGTGGTCGACCGTTTGATCACCTTGGGCAAGCGCGGCAATCTCCATTCCCGCCGCCAGGCCATGTCGATCCTGCGCGACAACACGATTACCAGAAAGCTGTTTGACAGCCTGGCTCCGCGCTACGCCGAACGCAATGGCGGCTACACCAGGGTGATCCGCGCCGGCATGCGGTATGGCGATGCCGCCACCATGGCCTACATCGAGCTGGTCGACCGCGACCCCGAGGCCAAGGGCCTCGATTCCGGCCCGCTGCAAAGCGAGATCGAGTCCAATGAGGCTGAAGAATAGCCTTAAATTGCCGGCATAGTGGAAATTGGGGGCAGCCGTCATGGCTGCCTTTCCTTTTTTGGGGTGTTAGAGTTCGGTGTGATGAAGACGTTCAGGAAATCCAACCCCATGGCCTACGGCTGGTATGGCGCCGCCATGGGTCTGTTGGCCGCCGTGATGGCGGCCCTCGCCACCGCGCCGGTCCTTGGCCAGACCCCAGCCCAAAATCAAGTCCCGTCCTCGCGCCAGCAGATCAGGCTCTCCTTCGCGCCCCTGGTCAAAAAGGTGGCGCCGGCGGTGGTCAATATCCACACCCGCAAGGTGGTGCGCCAGCGCGCCGGGTCGGGGTTGTTCTCCGATCCGTTCTTCCGCCGATTTTTCGGCGAAGATTTCCCCGTGGGCCGGTCAAGGGAGCGGGTCCAGACCTCGCTGGGCTCCGGCGTGATCACCGATGCCTCCGGGCTGATCGTCACCAACTTCCATGTCATCAAGGGCAGCGACGAGATTACCGTCGGGCTCTCCGACCGCCGCAGCTTCTCGGCCACCATCGAGCTCACCGACGAAAAGACCGACCTGGCGGTCCTCAGGATCGATGCCGGGGGCGAAAAACTGCCTTTCCTCAAGTTCCGCGATTCCGACGATCTCGAAGTCGGCGATTTGTTGCTTGCCATCGGCAATCCCTTCGGGGTCGGCCAGACCGTGACCAGCGGCATCGTCTCGGCCTTGGCGCGCACCACCGTCGGGGTGTCGGATTTCCGTTTTTTCATCCAGACCGACGCCGCCATCAATCCGGGGAACTCGGGCGGCGCCCTGGTGACCATGGATGGCCGCCTGGTCGGCATCAACACCGCGATCTATTCCCGCTCCGGCGGCTCGGTCGGCGTCGGCTTCGCCGTTCCCTCCAATATGGTCAAGGCGGTGATCGCCGGCATCGCCACCGGCGGCCGGGTGGTGCGGCCGTGGCTGGGCGCCACCGGCCAGGCGGTGACGTCTGAGATTGCTGCCATCATCGGCCTGGCACGCCCGGTCGGCGTGCTGATCAACCATATCATCGCCGATGGTCCCGCCGGGCGCGCCGGGCTGCGCATCGGCGATATCGTCACCGCGGTCAATGGCCGCGCGGTCGATGATCCCCAGGCGCTGCGCTATCGCCTTGCCACGCTCATGGTCGGCAAGACCGCCGAGTTCAAAATCTGGCGCAAGGGCAAGCCGCGGCGATTTACGGTGGCGCTGGTGGCGGCGCCTGAAATCCCGCCGCACAACACCACCACGCTCAAAGGCACCCACCCGTTCTCCGGGGCGACGGTGGCCAATTTGTCCCCGGCCCTGGTGGAAGAACTGGCGCTTGCCTCCGGGCGCGAGGGCGTGGTCGTCCTCAAGGTCGCCCGCGGCAGCATTGGCGCGCGCTTCGGGCTCAGGCCCCGTGACAATATCCTTGAGCTCAATGGCCGGACGGTCACCTCGGTCAAGGAGCTCAAGGACGCCCTGGCCATGGAGGTCCCCGGCTGGCGCATTCGCCTGCGCCGTGGTGATCAGGTCATGCAGATGGTGATCAACCGATGACGTCCCTGTTCGAAGCCTCGGCGCCGCGACCGCTTGCCGACCGTTTGCGCCCCGAGACCCTGGACCAGGTGGTGGGCCAGGACCATCTGCTGGGCGCCGATGGCCCGATCGGGCGCATGGTGGGCTCAAAAAGGCTCGCCTCGATGGTGCTGTGGGGGCCGCCCGGCTCCGGCAAGACCACCATCGCCCGGCTTCTCGCCGCCCACACCGATCTCCATTTCGAGCTGCTGTCGGCGGTGTTCTCCGGCGTCGCCGATCTCAAGCGGGTGTTTGGCGACGCCGCCAAGCGGCGCCAGGGCGGCCAGGGCACCCTTCTGTTCGTCGATGAAATCCACCGCTTCAACCGCATCCAGCAGGACAGCTTCCTGCCCTATGTGGAGGATGGCACCGTCATTCTGGTCGGCGCGACGACGGAAAACCCGTCCTTTGAGATCAACTCGCCCTTGTTGTCACGCTGCCAGGTCTTCGTCCTCAACCGGTTGGACGATGACGCCCTGGAGGTCCTGCTTGTCCGCGCCGAGCAAGACGCCGCAAGGCCACTGCCGCTTGACGGTGACGCGCGGGTCTCGCTTCGCGCCATGGCCGACGGTGACGGGCGCTATCTGCTCAACCTCGCCGAGGAGCTGTTCGCGCTCGGCCCCATTGAGGCGGGCGTAAATCCGGCGCTTAGCACCCGGGAACTCGCCACCCTGCTGCAGAAGCGCGCGCCCCTGTATGACAAGTCCCGCGAAGGCCATTACAACCTGATCAGCGCCTTGCACAAGTCGTTGCGCGCATCCGATACCAATGCCGGGCTTTACTGGCTCGCCCGCATGCTGGCCGGCGGCGAGCAGCCGCTTTACATCGCCCGGCGCCTGGTGCGCTTCGCCTCGGAAGATATCGGCCTTGCCGATCCCCAGGCCCTGGTCCAGGCCCTGGCCGCGAAGGAGGCCTATGATTTCCTGGGCTCGCCGGAAGGAGAGCTCGCCCTGGCTCAGGCGGTGATCTATCTGGCCACCGCGCCCAAATCCAATGCCGCCTACCGCGCTTTCGGTGGTGCAAGCAAGGCCGCCAAGGACACCGGGTCCCTGATGCCGCCGATGCATATCCTCAACGCCCCGACCAAGATGATGTCCGATCTCGGCTATGGCGCCGGCTATCAATATGACCACAACGCCGATGACGCCTTTTCGGGCCAGGACTGCTTCCCCGATGACATGGAGCGCCAGGACTTCTACCAGCCGGTTGACCGTGGCTTCGAGCGCGACATCGCCAAGCGCCTGGAATATTGGGCCAAGCTGCGCACCGAGCGCGGCGCCAAGCCGGAGGCGGAAGATTGAGCGGCGTGCAGACCATCGATGTCGCCGACGACGACGGCGAGCTTCGCCTCGACCGCTGGTTTCGCCGCCACTATCCCGGCCTCAGCCATGGCCGGCTCGAGAAACTGCTGCGCACCGGCCAGGTCCGGGTCGACGGCAAGCGCGCCAAGGCCGCCTTTCGCGTGGTGCCGGGCATGCGGGTGCGCATCCCGCCGTTGGATGAGAACACCCTGACGCCGGGGCCGAAGACGCCATCCCAGCCCCGCCGCGAGCCGTTGGACGGGGCCGAGGCGGCGCGGCTCCAGGATGCGGTGCTGTTCAGGGACGACGACATCCTGGTCATCAACAAGCCGCCGGGCCTGGCGGTCCAGGGCGGCACCAACATCCGCCGCCATGTGGACGCCATGACCGAGGCGCTGCGCTTCGGCGCCAAGGAAAAGCCGCGCCTGGTCCATCGCCTTGATAAGGACACCAGCGGGGTTCTGGTTCTAGGCCGCAACGCCGCCGCCGCCGCCCGCCTGGCCGAGGCCTTCCGTAAGGGCCATATGAAGAAGATCTATTGGGCCCTCGTCGTCGGCGTGCCCCGGCCCCGGCGCGGCCGCATCGATCTCGCTCTCGCCAAGCTTCCAGGTAAGGGCGGTGAACGCATGATGGCGGACGTGGCGGAGGGCAAACGGGCGGTGAGCTACTACACGGTGGTGGAAGCGGCGGGCCAGCGCACCGCCTGGCTGGCGCTGATGCCCGAGACCGGGCGCACCCATCAGCTCCGGGTCCATTGCGCCGCTATTGAGGTCCCGATCCAGGGCGACGGCAAATATGGCGGCAAGGCCGCGTTTATCACCGGCAAGGGTCTGAGCCGCAAGCTCCACCTCCATGCGCGGTCCCTGGAAATCCCCCGGGCCAAGGGCCGCCCCCGGGTGTTTACCGCGCCCCTGCCGCCCCACATGGCCGAAAGCTGGAATTTGTTTGGTTTTGACCCGGAAGGCGCGCCCGATCCCTTCGCCGAACTGGAATTTTAGGGCCCTATCCGCGCCGCGCCGGAGGGGCTACAATCCCCACAACACCAAGAAATATGCCGCAGTTGGAGGGGAGACACCCATGGCGCTGGTCGACGGCTTAAGCCATATGGTTGTGCAGGTCTCGGACCTCGATGTCTCCGAGGCGTTCTACCGCGACGTCTTCGGCCTCGATGTCATCGGCCGCGATCTGGTCGCCAATGAAGGGCCCAATTCGCTTTTGGCCACCAACACCCGCCAGCGCATCGTTCTGGTCCAGGTGCCGGAAGTCCCGCCCTATCCGGCCCAGGGCGGCTCGATCCACCATGCCTGGCTTTTGACCAACGAACAGTTCAACGCGGCCGAGATCCGCCTCAAGGAGATGGGCTTCGATTCCGCCATCGATCCCCGCCGCGGCTTCCGCGCCCGGGGCGAGCGCAACATGGATGTCATCGATCCCGACGGCAACCGTTACCAGGTTCAGACCCACAGCCCGGAAGCCACCGAGATCATCATGTCCGGCGAAGGCAAGGTCGATTGCGGCAATGTGGATGATTTCGCCATGGGATCGGTCACCCAGTTCACCAAGGCCCGGTTCTTCCTGGTGCGGAGCGAGGACGGCTTCCTGGCGATGTCGCGCTGGTGCACCCATATCAACGGCCAGGTGGTGTGGCAGCAGGAAAACTGGCACTTCTATTGCCCCTTCCACGGCGCAAAATTCGACCGCCGGGGCGAATATGTCGGCAATATGGGCTGCAAGCCCCTGCGCCTTCATCCCGTCACCATCACCGCTGACGGCGCCGTCATCGTCGACACCGACCAGGTCTTCGAGCGCCAAGGGTTCGAGCCCAGCCAGGCGGTCCCGGCCACATGCGGCGCCGCCAATGGCCACGGTGATCTGGAACGCGTCGGTTAAAGCAGAGAGGACACACCCTGATGGCCGAAGTCGAAAGCCTGTCCCATAGCGGCATCTGCGTCCATGATCTCAAAGAGGCGGAGGATTTCTATTGCAAGATCCTCGGCGCCGAGATCCACAGCCGGGTCAATTTCAAGACCCAGGACGCCCTCAAGGGCCGTTCGGTCCACACCTCGTTGCAGTTGGAGGATTATCTGTTCGCCATCATGCTGACCGAGGATTTCATGGACCTGCCGCCCGCCGATCAATTGCACGGCGCCAACCGCACCCGTCATGGCTTTGCCGTGCCCCGGGAGCGCTTTGGCGATGTGGTGGCGGCGTTGGCGGGCAATGACGTCGCCTTCGAAGGCCCGGTGGACCACCCCGAGGCCGGGCCGTTCGGCCAATCGATCTATTTCAAGGACCCCAGCGGCAATTTCCTCGAGGTGCTGTGGCGCCGCGACGAGAATGAACCCTACAACGAAGTCCTGGGCATGGGCCACGGCACGGCCAAGAAGAGCTAGGGCGTGCTGGCGGCCAAGCATATCAGCCATATCGTGGTCGAGGTCGCCGATCTCGGCCGCGCCCGGGGGTTCTATGGTGATATTCTGGGCTTTTCCGCCGCCGGCGCCGATGGCTGGCCCGATTGCGACGGACGCCATTTCGTGTTTGGCACAGCGGGCGGCCAAAGCCTGATTCTGGCCGAGACCGTGAGGCCCCGCGCCTTTCCCGATAGCGGCGTCCATCAGGCCTATCGCGCCGGGGCCGAAGACATCGCCGCGATCTCGTCGCGGCTTGGCGATGCCGGGGTCGAAATCTTCACCTACAAGGAAGACCGCCCGGCCGAGGCGGCGGATAATCTCTATGTCCAAGATCCCGACGGCAACCGTATCCAGTTTGTGGTGGCGGGCGACGATGGCTCCCCAGGGGACCAAACCGGGGCGGTCCAGGGCATCGACCATGCCGCGGTGTCGGCCACGGATTTGGAATGGGAAGAGGATTTCTATGTGAATGTTCTCGGCCTCGGGGTGGAATTCCGGGTCGGCTGGAACACCGCCGATTATGTCCGCGCCCAATTGTGGGCCGAGGGCAAGGAGGACATGGCGCCGGGCACGCGGCGCTGGGACGAACGCTACCGTGACATTCCGGGCCGCGATCCCGCCGACGGGCGCGCAGTGGCGCGTCCCAACACCCATTTCTTCGTCACCTTCGGCTCCTCGGTGCTCGGTGTCTTTCTCGCCAACCGCTTCGACCAGGAACCCCCCGAGGACTTGCTGATCGGCACGCCGCGCATCGCGTTCGCCGCCGACGAAGCCGGCCTTGATGCTGCCGCCAAGTTGCTCGACGAACGGGGCCGGCGGTTCCATGGGCCGGTCAGCCATGGCACCGGCGCGCCGGTCGCCCGGTCGCTCTATTTCAAGGATCCGTGCGGCAATTTTCTCGAACTCAGCCATGGCCACTGAGATCAAGATCGATCAAGGCACAGGCGGTGGGCTTCATCCCTATCCGCGGTTTTCCCTCGCCGAGCGTGACCGGCGCTGGACCGCGGTGCGTCGATCGATGGCTGAGGCCGGCATCGACGTCATCGTCACGCCGCAGAACACCGGCCACAGCATGGATTTCCAGGCCGACAGCCGTTACCTCACCCATTGCGGCGGCGGTGGTGACGCCGATATCGCCGCGGTGTTTCCCCTTGTAGGCGACGTCACCGCCATCGCCACCTCGGCGGCGCCACGCTGGCCCACGGTGCAGGACTGGACCACCGATGTGCGCGAGGCCAGGCGCAACTATGGCCGGGTCATCGTCGAGCGCTTGGGTGAGCTCGGGGTTGAGCGCGGCCGCATCGGCATCACCGGGCTTGGCGAGATCGGCGGCACCCGGTCGCCGGAAGGGCTGATCCTCCACGGCACCTGGAAGCAGATCCGCGAGGCCTTCCCCGATGCGGAGCTGGTCGACGCCACCGCCATCGTCGGCGCCGTCCGCGACATCAAAAGCGATGAGGAGATCGACTGCCTGACCAAGGCGGTGGAGATCATCGAGGCCGGTTATGAGGCCCTGATCGCGGCGGCCCGGCCCGGGGTGACGGACTGGGAGGTCTGGGCCGCGGCCCAATATGGCCTGCTGCGCAACGGTTCCGAGGCGCCGATCCATTGCAACTGGATATCAGGCAGGAATCCGGTGCGCACCCTGACCCGGCCGACCCACCGCATCCTCGAGCGCGGCGATCTCATCATCAACGAGCTCGAGGCCTGCTGGATCGGCTATCAGGCTCAAGGGGTGCAGCCGGTGTTCGTCGAGGTCGCTGACCCGGTCCATCTGGAGCTCATCAAGGTCCAGCGCGACGTCTTCAACCAGGTGCTGGACAACATCAAACCCGGCACCAACTTGAGAGAGCTTTCGGCCTTGAGCGAACGGGTGTGCGCGAAATCGGCGCCGCGCTCCGGCCCGGCGGCCGGCGCCAAGGCCAAGCTCACCATGCACGGCAAGGGCGCCGGCGATGACGGCCCGATCATCACCTCGACCGCGCGGGACCCCAAGGACCTCGAAAAACCCTTGAAGGAACGCATGACCTTCATCTTCAAGCCCTCGGCCGCCACCGCCGACGGCGCCTCGCTTTGCACCTGGGGCGACACCGTGGTGGTCACCGCCACCGGCGCCCGGCGCCTGGGCACCCGCGTCCATGATCTGGCGGTGGCCGGGGGATAATGCTACGATCCGGAAAACGATAAATCCGATGAGAGGGAGATCATCATGAAACTGAACAATCTTGCCGCAAGTCTTGCCATCGCAGCAGCGGTGGTGATGGCGCCATCCGCGTCCGGCGCGGCGGAACTGCCCGCCTCGACCAAGAAGATCCTCGCCAAGCTCAAGCTCGATGCCGGCATCCTCAAGGGGCTGGACAAGGAGATGAACCCGCCCAAGGCGTGGATCAAGGCCGCCAAGAAGGAAGGCCGGATCAAGATCGGCGGCACCTGGGATGCGGATCAGTTCCGCAATATGGCGGCGCCGTTCGTTGAGCGCTACCCCTTCGTCAAGATCACCTACAACCGGGCGACCCGCCAAGACCGCGTCAACAAGCCCTTGATGGCTTTCCAGGCGGGCCGCATCATCACCGACATCATTTCCGGCATCGGCGCCAAGTTCCCCCTGTTCAAGGAACTCAATGCCATCGAGGACTTACGCGTGATGCCCAATTGGGGCAACGTGCCCGACGGCATGAAGCATCCCCAAGGGCTCTGGGTTGGCCAGCGCCTGCGCTATTGGTGCATGTCCTACAACACCAAGCTGGTGAAGAAGTCCGAATTGCCCAAGACCTGGGATGCGCTGGTCGACAATCCGCGCTGGCGCAACAAGAAGATCGGTCTCGGCAACCGGCCCAATCTGTGGCTGTTGATGCTGTGGGGCGAGCGCGGCCCGGACTGGGGGTCGGACTACATCAACAAATTGTTCTCGGTGGTGAACCCCCAGCTTCGCAAGGAGGGCATGAACGCCTTGATCGGCCTCGCCATTGCCGGCGAGTTCCAGATCGCGCTGCCGTCGGCGTCCTACCGGGTCAGCCAGATGGTCGACAAGGGCGCGCCGATCGGCTGGCACTGTCCAGAACCGGTGCCGCTGGCGGTGTCGGAGATGGCGGTGATCAAGGGCAATCCCCACAAGAACGCCTCGTTGTTGTTCGTCAACTGGTTCATTTCGAAGGAAGGCCAGATCGCCCAATACGCCGCCAACAAGGCGCCGCCGGTCCACAAGGATTTGCAGACCAACCGGTTCCTCGCCTTCCCCGACCAGATCCTGGGCAAGAAAATCGCCTTCCGCAGTCCAACCCTGATGGAACGGACCCTGCCCAAGGTGTTCAAGGTCTGGGACCCGGCGTGGCAGAAAGGCCGGGGCATCAGCTACAAGACCGTCAGTGTCAAGATCACCAAGACCAAGCGCAAGGGCCGGCGCATCTCCTTCAAGGTCGGCGGCAAGACCCATACGGTCAAGGTGTCGGGCTCGCGCACCCAGGTGCTGATCAACGGCCAGGACAATGACCGCTCCGGCATCAAGGTCGGCATGACCTGCAAGGTCACCTATCCCGGCAACAAGCTGGAGGCCAGGAAGTTCTCGTGCAAGAAATAGCCCTTTGGGCGGGGTGTGCGGTTAGAGGGAGAGGCCATGGCGGCAATTGACGGCTTCAGCCATATGGTGGTCCAGGTCACCGATTTGGACCGCTCCGAGGCGTTCTACCACGACGTCCTGGGCCTCGATCTCCTCGGCCGCGATCTGGTGGCCGAGGAGGGGCCCAATTCGCTTCTGGCCATGAACACGCGGCAGCGCATTCTGCTGGTCCAGGTGGCGGAGGTCGAGCCCTTCCGCCCCAACTCCAACACCATCCACCATGCCTGGCTTCTGACCATCGAGCAGTTCGAGCGCACCAAAGAGCGCATGGAATCCTTGGGCTATGACATTTCCGACAGCCGGGCCCAGTTCCGCGCCTTGGGCGAGAACAATATGGACATCTACGATCCCGACGGCCACCGCTACCAGATCCAGGCCTATGGGCCCGAAACCGCCGAGATCATCATCGATAATGTCGGCAAGATCGAATGCGGCAAGGTTGAGGATTTCGCCCTGGGAGCGGTCAAGCCGTTCGTCAAGGGCAAGTTCTTCCTGGTCCGGCTCGAGGGCGGCTTCCTGGCGCTGTCGCGCCGGTGCACCCATTTGAACGGGCTGCTGACCTGGAAGAAGGAGCACTGGCATTTCTACTGCCCGATGCATGGGGCGATCTACGACCGCAAGGGCGAGACGGTCCGCGATTGCCGCGGCCTCAAGCCCCTTCACCTGCATCCGGTGACCATCACCGAGGACGGAACCATCTTCGTCGAACCCGACAAGGTGGTCGAGCGCGACAGCTACGATCCCGGCCAGCTGGCGCCCGGTGATGTCGGCGCAGTGGCTGAATAGGCAGCAAAGGAGAAAATTACATGGCAAACGTCGAAAGCCTTTCCCACAGCGGGATTTGCGTCCACGACCTGGAGGAGGCCGAGCGCTTCTATATCGATGTCCTCGGCGCGGAAGCCGTTGGCAGCGTCAATTTCATAACCGAGGACACGCTCAAGGGCCGCTCGGTGCACAAAACCATCAAGCTCGGGGATTACCTGTTCGCCCTTGCCCTGGTCGGCGATTTCATGCCGATGCCGCCGGACGGCCAGCTTCGCGGCGCCCACGGCATCCGTCACGCCTTTGCCGTATCAAAGGCGCGGTTCGACGACACCCTGGATCGCCTCAAGCAATTCAACATCGCTTTCGAGGGCCCGGCCGATCACCCCGAGGCCGGACCGTTCGGCCAGTCGGTCTATTTCAAGGACCCCAGCGGCAATTTCTTCGAGATTCTGTGGCGCCGGGACGAGGACGTGAAATACGCAGACACCCCGGCGCTCGATGTGGCCTGAGCCCGAACATGGCACCGACCATGGTTGAAACCCTTACCCCGGCCGATCTCGTCATCGACGATATCAGCCATCTCGTGGTCGAGGTCGCCGATCTCGACGGGGCCGTGCCGTTCTACCATGATGTCCTGGGCCTTGATGCCGTCGGCAGCGATATGTGGCCCGATTGCGGCCATCATTCGGTGTTGCGCGCCCCCTCGGGGCAAAGCCTGATCCTGGCGCAAAACCCGAAATGTCCCGATCTGAGCGATACCGGGGTGCATTTGGCCTTGCGCGCCGGCGCCGGCTTCAAGGACAGCCTGGCGGAGAGGCTCAAAGACGCCGGCACCCCGGTCCACCGCTACTTGGAAGACCGCCCGGCGGAAGTGGCGGACAATTTTTATTTTTCCGATCCAGGCGGCAACCGCATCCAGCTGGTCGATGACGCGGCCGGCGGCGCGGGGGTGACCGGCATCGATCACGCCGGCATCCAGGTCGCCGACATCCTGTGGGCCGAGGAGTTCTATACCGGCGTCCTCGGCGTGGGTGTGGACCACCGCATGGGCTGGAACACGGCGGATTATGTCCGCGCCCGGGACTGGGCCGAGGGCAAGGAGGATATGGCGCCCGGCACAAGGCGGCTGGACAAGCGCTACACCGTCATGGTCGACCGCAAGACCGTGCCCCGGGCCAATATGCAGATCTTCTTAGGCGCAGGCCGGGCGAGCCTGGCCGTCTTCCTCGCCAACAAGCATTTCCAGGAACCCCTGGAAGAGCTGATGGTGGGATGCCCCCGCGTCGCCTTCACCACCACCGCGGCGGGCCTAGACGCCGCCGCCAAGGCGCTCGAACAGCACCAGATCGCCTTTGTGGGGCCGGTTAACCATCCGTCCGCGGCGCCTGTCGGCCGTTCGCTCTATTTCAAGGATCCCGGCGGCAATTTCCTCGAACTCTGTACCCCCGATTAGGGCCCCGATTAGATTGGGAAATAAAAACAATGGCTGAACTTTACCAATATCCCCGATTTTCCATTGCCGAACGCGACCGGCGCTGGGCCGCGGTGCGCGCCCGGATGGCGGAAGAAAACCTTGACGTCATCGTCACGCCGCAGAACACCGGCCATTCCACCGATTTTCAGGCCAACACCCGTTACCTCACCCATTGCGGCGGTGGCGGCGACGCCGATATCGCCGCGGTGTTCCCGCTGGAAGGCGACGTCACCGCCATTGCCACCTCGGCGCAAGCGCGCTGGCCCACGGTGCAGGACTGGACCACCGATGTGCGCGAGGCCCGGCGTAATTATGGCCGTGTCGCCGTCGAACGGCTGAAAGAGCTCAAAGTAGAGCGCGGCCGCATCGGCATCACCGGCCTCGGCGAGGTCGGCGGCACCCGCACGCCGGAAGGCACCATCATGTACGGCTTCTGGAAGCAGATCCGCGAGGCATTTCCCGATGCCGAACTGATCGACGCCACGCCGATCCTGACCCAGGTCCGCTATGTCAAAAGCGACGAGGAGGTCGACGTTCTCACCAAGTCCATGGAGATCGTCGAGCACGGCATCGCGGCCAAGATCGAGACTGCCCGGCCCGGGGTCAGGGACTGGGATGTGTGGGCGGCGGCCCACTACGCCATGATGAGGAATGGCTCCGAGATCCCGGTCCATTGCAATTGGGTGTCGGGCAAGAATCCGGTGCGCACCCTGACCCGGCCGTCAATGCGCATCCTCGATCGCGGCGATCTGATCATCAACGAGCTCGAGGCCAACTGGTGCGGCTACCGCTCACAAGGCGTCCAGCCGGTGTTCGTCGAGGTCGTCAATCCGGTGCATCAGGAACTTTTCAAGGTCCAGCGCGACATCTTCAACAACGTCATCGAGTTGCTCAAGCCCGGCGTCACGGTCAAGGAAATCATCGATGAGGTCGAGACCACAGGCAAGAATTCGGCGCCGAAATCAGGCCCCGCCGCCGGCGCCCTGCCCAAGCTGACCATGCATGGCCGAGGCGCCGGAGATGACGGCCCCATCGTCACCGGCCATGCCCGCGACCCGGAACATCTGGCGGTGGCGTTGCAGGAGAACATGGTGTTCATCTTCAAGCCGTCGGCCGAGACCGCGGATCACAGCTCGATCTGCACCTGGGGTGATACCATCGTCATCACCGCCAAGGGCGGCCGGCGCCTCGGCAAAAGACCCCATGAACTGGCGGTGGCCGGAGGATGACGGCGCCAACATAGGGAACATAGACAACCCACGTGGATTAATGACAGCCAATCAGGGAGGCACTCATGTCAACCACAAGATCGTACAGCCGGCGTTTGCTCGTTAGCCTTGGAATGCTGGCGGTTATGGCGGCATTGCCCGCCGGCGCCGCCGAACTGCCGAAATCGACCCAGGACATCTTGGCGAAACTCAAACTTTCGCCCGCTATCCTTAAGGGTCTCGACCGCGAACTGCGCATGCCGGCGGACTGGGTCAAGGGCGCCAAAAAGGAGGGCGTGGTCAAGATCATATCGTCCTGGGACCCCAAGCAGTTCCGCGTGCTCGTCAAGCCCTTCAAGGAGCGCTATCCATATATCCGGGTGTCCCACTCGCGCGCCAGTTTCAACGCCCGGGTCATCAAGCCCCTGATCGCGTTCAAGGAGGGGCGTTATATCGCCGACATTCTGACCGGCATCAATTCCAGCATTTTCCTCTACCAGGACGCCAAGGCGCTGGAGGATTTGCGGGTGCTGCCCAATTTCTCCAATCTGCCCAAGGCGGTCCAGGCGCCCAACGGCTTGTGGATCGGCTCGCGCTTCCGGTACTGGTGCATGGCCTACAACACCAAGCTGGTGAAAAAGTCCGAACTGCCCAAGACCTGGGAGGATATCCTCACCAACCGGCGCTGGCGCAACAACAAGCTCGGTGTCGCCAACCGCCCGCAATTGTGGCTGCAGATGCTGTGGGGCGCCAAGGGGGCCGATTGGGCCAAGGATTACATGCGCAAACTGCTCACCGAGGTGAAGCCGCAATTCCGCAAGGAAGGCACCAACGCGCTGATCTCCCTGGTCATCGCCGGCGAGTTCGATGCCGCGATTCCCTCGGCGGCCTACCGCACCAACCAATATGTCGCCAAGGGGGCGCCGATCGGCTGGCATTGTCCGGTGCCGATCCCGCTGGCGGTTTCGGCGATGGGGATGCTGCGCGGCAGTCCCAACGCCAATGCGGCGAAGATGTTCGCCAACTGGTTCCTGAGCAAGGAAGGCCAGATCGCCCAGTTCCTCGCCAACGGGGCGCCGCCGGTGCATAAGGAGCTTCAGGACAAACGCTTCCTGTCCTTCCCGGACGAGATCTATGGCAAGAAGATCGCTTTTCGCGGCCCCGAGCTCGAAGCGATTTCCAAGGACCTGTTCGCGGCGTGGAATCCGCTGTGGGACAAATCCGCCGGCATCAAGAAATCCAAGCTGGTCAAGGTCAAGACCAAGCTTCTGGAGATCAAGCGCGGCGGCAGGATCTTAGTCATCAAGGCCAAGGGCAAAAAGCGCCGGATCAAGATCTCGGGGCGCCGTACCAAGGTCTTTATCAAGGGGGCCCTGGATGACCGGGGCAACCTCAAAGTGGGGATGAGCTGTGAAATCACCCATCCCGAGAATGGCAACGAGGCCAAGAAGGTATCCTGCCCCTAGGGTTTGGCCCTGTGGGGGCCCAGGTCTGCCGGTTCACGGTTCACAGGGGCCATGGGACCATGATAGGGTGAGCCGCTTTGAATGAAGCCGTGGCGGAAGGTGCCGGTTTCCGGTGTCCCCGCCCGGTAAATGAAAGGATCGGACCGTGCCCCGGCTGGGGACGAGTCCGGCGGTGGGGAGCGGAGATCACAAACCAAGCTCGGCGGCCTTGGGTAAGTGTTTGGGGCGGCTTCGGCCTGTCCCTTGGCGGCCTTCGGGACGGGTTGCGTGGGGCTGACGTCGGGTTGGACACTATTGAGGTAGGGATGACATGACGGCGCTGAACACGGCCATTCTGACCAGGCCAATGAGACTGCGGTGGCTGCGCGAAACCAATCCCTGGCATCTGATCGTCTTCCTGGTTTTGGGTGTCTTCGTCATGACCCCCTTCCTGTTTCTGGTGTTGGGCAGTTTCTCGACCGCCTCCCTGCCGACCGATTTCTCCTTCGCCAAGATGGGGTTGGAGAACTACGAAGAGGTCTGGTTCGACCCCGGCACCTATGGCGTGTTCTACAACACGTTCGTCTATACCACCGGCGCCACCGCCTTTGGCATCACGGTGGCGGCAATACTGGCCTGGCTGGTGGAGCGCACCAACATGCCCGGCAAGATCTGGATCTATGCCGGCGTGCCGATGACCCTGGCGATGCCGGGGATGCTCCAGGCCATGGCCTGGGTGCTGTTGCTGAGCCCGCGCATCGGCTTCATCAACAGATGGTCGATGTCAATTTTCGGGTTGGAGTCGGCGCCGCTCAATGTCTACTCCCTGGGCGGCATGATCTTCATCGAAGGCCTGCGGCTGGTGCCGACGGCGTTTTTGATGCTGGTGCCATTGCTGCGTTCCATGGACCCGGCGCTGGAAGAGGCCGCCGCCATGTCCGGCGCCAATCCTAGCGCCACCATGCGCCGGGTCACCATCCGGCTCATGCTGCCGGGCCTGATGGCGGTGCTGATCTACCAGGCGATGACGGCGCTGGAGGTCTTCGAGGTGCCCGGCATTCTCGGCCTGCCCGCCGGTATCTATGTCTTCTCGACCAAGATCTATTCAATCCTCCATTCTGTGACCTTCCTGCCGGTCTATGGCCAGGCCAACGCCCTGGCCATGATCTATGTGGTTGTCGCCATCCTGGCGACCTGGCTCTATGCCCGCGTCATCAGCCATTCGGAGCGTTTCACCATCATCACCGGCAAGGGCTACCGGCCACGCGTCCAGGATCTCGGGCGCTGGCGCCATCTAGCCATGGGGCTGGTGTTTCTGTTCCTGCTGTTCTCCATCATCCTGCCGTTCCTGGTGCTGTTCTTCACCTCGTTCCTGCCGTACCTGCAGCAGCCCACGGCGGCGGCGTTCCAATCCATGACCCTGGACAATTACCTCCAGCTTTGGGAAACCGAGCTTATCGGCACGGTGATGAAGAACACCATCATCATGACAATCGCGACATCGACCGCGGTGGTGATCGTGTCCTTCATCATCTCGCTGGTCATCGTGCGCAGCAAATTCTGGGGCCGCAAGGTTCTGGATCAGATGGCCTTCATGCCCCACGCCATTCCCGGTATCGTCATGGGGCTGGCCTTCCTGTGGGTTTTCCTTCAGGTCGACAAGGCGGGGATTCCCATATTCGGCAATATCTGGTCGATCACCATTGCCTTCACCGTCGGCTTCCTGGCTTATGGCACCCGGTCGATGAACGCGGCGATCCTGCAGATCCACAAGGATTTGGAAGAGGCCGCCCATGTCAGCGGCGCCAGGACATGGCGCACCATGTGGCGGATCTTCGTGCCCTTGATGATGCCGACCTTCGTCGGGGTGTGGATCTGGACCATGCTCCACGCGGTGCGCATTGCCGGTAAGCCCCTGATCCTTTATGAGGGTTCGGAGAACCAGGTGCTGGCCATCCTGATCTGGAACATGTGGGACGAAGGCTATATCGAGGCGGTGGGCGCCATCGGCTCGTTGATGATTCTCTGTCTCCTGGTGATTACCCTGCTGATCCGTTTCCTAGGATTCGGCCGCGGGCGTAACATTCAGCAGGCGGCCGACTGACGGCGGCGCAGGGCATGCGCCAAGCAAACCCAACAGGGGAAACAGGTGCGATCCAACAAGCGAGAGAAAAATGATAGGGATTGATAATCTACATGTGATCTACCACTCGACGGAGGGTGAAGTTCATGCCGTCCGCGGCATCAATATCAACGTCGAACAGGGCCAATTCTATACCCTTCTGGGCCCATCCGGTTGTGGCAAGACCACGACGCTCAGGGCGCTTGCGGGGTTGGAGCGGCCCGACCAGGGTGTGATCACCATCGGCGATGAAGTGGTCTATTCGTCGGACAGCGGCGTCCTCATTCCGCCTTACAAGCGCGACATCGGCATGGTGTTCCAGTCCTACGCCATCTGGCCCCATATGGACGTCTTCAACAATGTCGCCTTTCCCTTGCAGGAAATGAGAGGCCGGTACTCCAAGTCGCAAATCCGCGACAAGGTCCTCAAGGTGCTCCATCTGGTGCAGCTCGATGGCCTCGAGGACCGGCCGGCGCCGTTCCTCAGCGGTGGCCAGCAGCAGCGCCTCGCCCTGGCGCGAGCCCTGGTGCGGGAGCCCAAGGTCCTGTTGCTCGACGAGCCGCTGTCGAACCTGGACGCCAAGCTCAGGGAAGAGACCCGTCTCGAGCTGCGCGAGCTGGTCAAGCGTCTCGGCATCACCACGGTCTATGTCACCCATGACCAGCTCGAGGCCCTGACCATGTCCGACCGTGTCGCCGTCATGGACCAGGGAGAGATCGTCCAGGAGGCGTCCCCGGTGGACATCTACCGCACGCCGGCGGCGCGGTTCGTCGCCAATTTCATCGGCCTGACCAATTTCATCGAAGGCAAGGTCAAATCGCCGCCGCAAAACGGCTCCGCGCTGGGCGATGTGGACATCCAGACCGGATCGTTGAGTTGCATTCTGCCCCAAGGCGTCAAGACCGGCGACGAGGTCGTGGTCGTGGTCCGCCCCGAGGACATCAGCATCACCGATGGCACCGTCGGCGAAGGCAAGAACGTCCTCGAGGGCACGGTGGCGTCGTCGCTGTTCATGGGCGACACCGTGGAATACCAGATCGCCCTCGGCGATGCGATGATCCGCCTCAAGCTTCATCCGTCCGTCAACTATGCCAATGGCGATAAGATCCGCTTCGAGTTGCCGGCGGAAAGCTGCCGCGCCCTGGCGAACTGACCGGGCGAACTGATTGGGCCGGGGGGCGCAATCATGGTTGAGAAAGTGGTCAAGCCGGACGCCGAGTGGCGGGCGCAGCTTTCCCCCGATGCCTACGCCATCTGCCGGCAAAAAGGCACCGAGCCCGCCTTCAGCGGCGAATATTACGATTCCAAGACCCCCGGCACCTATGGCTGCGTCTGTTGCGGCCAGGGTCTGTTCGAATCCACCGACAAGTTCGATTCCGGCACCGGTTGGCCCAGCTTCACCAAGCCGGCCGGGCCAAACCGGGTGGCCTTGGCCCAAGATGTCAGCCTCGCCATGGTCAGGACCGAGGCGTTGTGCAGCCGTTGCGACGCCCATCTCGGCCATGTCTTCGAAGACGGCCCCAAGCCCACCGGCCTGCGCTATTGCATCAATTCCGCATCTCTTAAGCTAGACACTGGAAAATGAGGGTGGCCTTGGGTGGGGCTTGCCGCGGCGTGATGCTCGGCTTGGTGATGGCGGCATTCTCGATCCCGGTTGCGTCATGGCCTGCCATGGGCGCCGAATGGGCCCTGATGGGCCGCCATGGCGGCTGCACCTCGCTTGCGTCGGCAGCGGCGCGCAAGCCGGTGTTCGAAGGCGTCTCAAGCCCGCATGAGCTCGCCGCCAAGCTGCGCCGCCAGGGCGCGGACGTCAGCACCAAGGATGTGGTTGTCGGTGGTGGTGTCACAATGGTGGAAGTCACAGCGCCAGCGCGCGGCTTATATCTGATGTTCGTCCCCGCCGAAATCTGCGCCAAGCTGAAATAAGGGATATTTCTTAGGCGTGACCCTTAGGCCAGGGCGTCGATTTTGGCGGCCATGATGAAGTCGTTTTCGTGCAGGCCGCTGATCTTGTGGGTATAGAGCTCCACCGTGCAATAGCCCCAGCCGACACCGAGATCCGGGTGATGGCCTTCGCTTTCCGCCAGCTCGCCGACCTTGACGGCGAACGCCATGGCCTGGGCGAAATCGGAAAAGCTGAATTTGCGTTCGATGCGGTCGGCATCGTCCGCGAGCGTCCAGTCCGGGGTTTCAGTGAGGAATTTTTCGGCTTCGCCGCGCTCCAGCGGTGGAATTCCGCCTTGGCACGGCACACAGGTCTTGGCGGTCAGGCCCACGGCGTGGTCTCCTTGTCAGATGTTTCCAACCCTTGAGAGATAGGTGGTTTTGGCGGGCGGATCAACCCGCAGCGGGGCCCCGCGCGCGCACCATCGCCACCACCGTCAAGGCCGCCATGGCGGCGGCAAGATGCTTGAGGCCATGGCCGCTGATGATGCCGCCTAACAGGTTGTAAATGCCGTGGTCCAAATTCTCAAAAACCATGGCCAGGGCGAACCAGCCGAGCGCCATCCAGAGGGTGCGCCCGGTGCCATGGCGGTCCCGGAACAACGCACAAATCAACGGAATGCCGAGGGCGGGGAAGTACTGAATGGCGAAATAGAGGTTTAAATTGCCGTGACCGGCCTGTTCGCCCAGGTGCCAGAACACGAGCGCGGCGGCGTCGGCGGCGATCAGGGGCGCCAGCAACACGGCGCCGGCCTTGACGTCGATGCGGTCGGCGATCACGGCGCACATCAGGGCCATGAAGGCCACGGTCATGGCGAGGCGGTCCCACAACAGGGTCGCGTTGGTGGGATCGAGATGATAGTAAGCCGAACCGAAGGCGACCAGCGCCACGCCGAGGAAAAAGGCCTGGTAGATCATCCGTTCCCAATTGCCGGCGATGCCGGCACGGTGTGTCCGCAACGAGACGGCCACGAGGCCAAAGATGCCGGCGCAGAGAAAGCCGAAATTGGTGATCACATCGCCGGCATGGGGGATGCCGAGCCAGACCCTCACATCGGCGAAACGGTGGTAGGCGAGAGGCTGGGCCAGCGGCGGGATCGCCAGGGCCAGCGCCAGGGCCAGGAGGAAAGAAGCCGCAATGGCGGCGATGCGAATGGCGGGATCGAGCTGTCTCAAGGATGTCAGCGCCGCAACCCTTTGCGTGTGCACCCCCTATAGGTTGACGACGGCCTTTTCGACCAGGCCGCGGTCAAGGCGTTGCGGTACGCCCTGGTAATCGCAGAGGGAGATGGCTTGTTCGATAATGAATTTGGGGTGGAACCGGGCGAGGGGGGCAATGCCGGTGGGATAGAACTCGTCGAACAGAAAACTGAGCACGTCATCGGTGAGTTCGAGGCCGCGGCGGGCGCATTCCTGGCGGAAGATCTCCTCGTAATCCTCCCGGTTGGGCGCATCGATGCAGATCTTATAGTGGATGCGGCGGTAGGACCCGGCATCCATCAAATCCCTTGGCGGAATGTTGGTGGAGAACATCACCAGTTCGTCGAACGGCGCGGCGAATTTCTTGCCGGTATGCAGGGTGAGATAATCAACCCGCAATTCCAACGGCACGATCCAGCGGTTGAGCACTTCCTGGGGGCCGACGATCTGGCGGCCGAAATCGTCGATGATGAACAACCCCCCCGTCGCCTTGAGCTGCATCGGCGCTTCGTAGTATTTGGCATAGGGATTGAAGATGAGATCCAGCATATCCAGGGTCAACTCGCCGCCGGTGGCGACCACGGGCCGGTAGCAATGGTTCCAGCGCGGATCGCAAGTCTGGCGTTGGCGCAACTGAACCGTTTGGGGATTGTCCGGATTCTCCTCGCCATCGGCCAGGGTATGGACGGTGGCATCGAACATCTTGATGATCTGATTGTCGACCTCGAGGCAATGGGGAACGTAGATGGTCTGGCGGAACATGGACTGGATGGCATAGCCGACCAAGGTCTTGCCGTTTCCCGGCGGGCCGTATAGCAGCATGGAACGGCCGGAATTGATCGCCGGCCCCAGCAGGTCGACCAGTTCTTGGGGCATCACCATGTTGACAAAGCTGCTCTTGAGCGACTGATAATCGATGTTTTCATTGCCGATGAGCTGTTTTTGCACCTGGCGGCGGTAATCATCCAGGGACACCGGCGCCGGGCCGAGATATTGGGACTGGGTCAAGGCGTCGTTGGCCCAGTCCCGGCCGGTGTCGGTCAGGGCATAGCGAAGTAGGGTGAGCTGCTGTTCGTCGTGAAGGGAGCCGAGAACCTCGACCAGGAGCTTTTCCTTGGCGAAATCCAGCAGGGTATCGATGATGGTGCGGGACAGTTTCAACTCGTCCGCGAGGGTGGTGGACGTCGTGGTCCCGGCCACATACATCGACTTGAACATCAAGCCGAGCAGCAGGTTGAAGCTGATGCCGGTTTCCTCGACGGTGTTGGGGGCAAGGGGAATCTGGACTGATATTTGCTCCGCTTCGACGGTCATCTGGTCCGGCTCCACAGTGGGATCAAGGCACTGGACGCGGTAAAATGAATATAATCATATGTGACGCGCGGTTTTGGGGGTGTGCCAATTGTGCGGAAACAGTTTAAGAATTTGTTAAACTTAAACAAGGGCCACATGGCTAAAACCTAGAGAATGTCGTCTTCTTCACCCGAAGACACATCCATGAAGCTCAACATGCCACGCAGTTTCTGCCGCTGCATGAGCTTTTCCTGGGCGCCGTCGGGTAAATCGGTAATCAGAATGGTGCCCTTCTGGATCAGAAGCTCGATCAGATCCTCGATCACCCGTATCATTTCAAGGTCGGATTGGACCAGCTGTTGGCGCGCGGCTTGGGCCGTTACGTCGGGCGCGGACAGGAATTGGGCGATGTCGGGGTGGGAGACCGGCAGTTCTTCCTCGGCATCTTGGCGCGGGCTGTCGAACAAGGCGGTCACCTTGCCGTCGGGCCCGCGTGATACGTAGGGCATTCACGTCTCCTAGGCTCAAATTCGCGGCGCAAAGTTAACATAAAACCAGTTAAAGGAAACCCTTGGCACGGAGGGGATTTGGTTTTTCGTGGCTTATGTATAGGATAAGTAGCGTGGCGGCGATAAAGGCGGCCACCGTGACCAAAGGGAGGTTAATTTGAACACAACAATTTCGAACATAACAATGAAGTGGGTGGTGGCGGCGCTATTCATCGCAATGCTGTTCTCTTCCAACTCTTGGGCCGCCGACAAGGACGGTGCCTATGTCAGCTTCGGGGTCGGCAACAGTTCCTGTGCCGGATGGGCCACGGCGCGCAAGGCCGACAATGTCCGCACCGTGCAGTATCAGGAATGGCTATTGGGCTATCTCTCGGCTTACAACAACTGGGTCCATAAGGGCCAGAATGTTGCCGCAAGCAAGGACAAGTCGGGACTGTTGGCGTGGATCGACACTTACTGCCACGAACATGGCGCCGATCCCCTGGTCCAGGCGGTGGAAAACCTGATGCTTGATCTCAAGGGCGCCAAGGCCAAGGGCGCCAAGGCCAAGGCTGGCAAGTCTGAAGGCGGCAAAGAACCGTCATCATGACCAATATGACCGGACCCGTCTTTTGCCGCATGGTTGGCGCCCTTGCGCTGGCCGCCCTCGGCTTCACCCTGATGGAGCCGGTGGCGCGGGCTGATCCCGAGGGTGGCCTCAAGGGCGGCCTCAAGGCCTACAAGGACAGCGACTACACCATGGCCTTTCTGCGCTTTCGCCCCTTGGCCGAACAGGGCAATGCGGTGGCCCAGTACAATATCGGCTTCATGTACAACAAGGGCCGCGGCGTCATCCGCGACGATCGCCTGGCGGCCAAATGGTTCAAGCTGTCCGCCGCCCAGGGCGATGTTCTGGCCAGCTACCGCATGGGCATCCTCTACGCCCAGGGCCGCGGCGTCGCCAAGGACGCGGCCCGCGCCATTGAGATGTTCCGCCCGGCGGCGGAACAGGGCCATGCCAGGGCCCAGTACAATCTCGGCGTGATGTATGCCCAGGGCCTGGGCGCCGCGCGAGACGAAAATGAGGCCGCCGACTGGTACCGCCGCGCCGCCGAACAGGACATGGCCCAGGCCCAGTATAATCTAGCCGTCATGCTGGCGTCGGGCCAAGGTGTCGAGCGTGACGCCGCCCGGGCGGTCAAGTGGTATGAGCATGCGGCGAAGCAGGGCTTTGCCCGGGCCCAATTCAACCTCGGGGTCCATTATGCCAAGGGCGATGGCGTGGACCGGGATGAGGCCCAGGCGGTCAAATGGTACCGGCTGGCGGCGACCCAAGGCGACAGCCACGCCCAAAACAACCTGGCCAGCATGTATGCCCGGGGCCAGGGCGTCAAACAGGACGAGAAAGAGGCCTTGAAATGGTACCGGTTGGCTGCGGCCAAGGGCAACGCCTTCGCCCAGTCCCATCTCGGCGACCGTTATGCCGAGGGCAATGGGGTGGCCCAGGACCATGAGGCCGCCGCCGCATGGTACCGCAAGGCGGCGGCCCAGGGCCACGCTACCGCGCGCGTCAGGCTCAATATGCTGTATGACACCGGCAAGGCGGCGCCCCGGTAAGACCCCTCCCGGCAAGATTCCATGGCTTTATGCGGCTTGTAGGATTTTGGCACCCGGGGGATTCGGGCTATTGGGCGTCCGCCGGCTTGTCGGGGTTTTTCATGTCACGGGGGTGCAGCTGCACGCCGGGCCGGTTGAGGGTGCCGGTGAATACGACGCCGGCGGCCTCCAGGGCGTGCTGCACCCGAAGCAGGGTGGCGACGTTGCCGCGCACCTCACCGTCGGTGCTTTCCATGCGCTGGATCGTCGAGATGTTGACGCCGGCCTGTTCGGCGAGCACCCGGGATGACCAGCGCACCAGGCTGCGGCCGGCACGGATCTGATGGGAACTCAGCATCTCCATCCCCTTGGCGAGGCGTCAAATGCAGGCAAATTTGCGTTAATCGAAATCATGAGTAAAGTATAATAAAATAAAGTAAAAAGGTCAATAACTTTTTGATTATTATTGTTTTAATTCTTGTTTTATTTAAATCAATATTTGAATAAATTTGAATAAAATTGTATTTACTTTAGTTGATATTGTGGGGATTTTCCGTGGCCCGGTGGCGGATCTGGCCA
>CBDUSV010000004.1:0-29553 GCA_965369885.1 uncultured bacterium | reverse complement strand
CCAGTGGCAACCAAGGATGACGCGGCGACGGAGGCCGAAGCCCCCGCATCGCCGCCATCGGCGAAAGAGGTGGTCGAGACCCCGGCTCCGGCTGACCCCGAGAAAAAGAAGCCGGCCGTCGCCAAGAAACCGACTGCCAAGAAGCCGGCCGCCAAGAAGCCCGCGGCGAAGAAGCCAGCCGCGGCTAAGAAGCCCAAAACCGAAGCAAAGCCGAAAGAAGGGGCCTGAGCGATGGCCGAGATTACAGCGGCATTGGTGAAAGATCTGCGGGAAAAAACCGGTGCCGGCATGATGGATTGCAAGAAATCCTTGACCGAAACCGATGGCGACCTTGAGGCCGCAGTGGATCTGCTGCGCAAGCATGGGCTGGCCGCGGCATCGAAAAAGGCCGGCCGCATCGCCGCCGAGGGGCTGGTTGCCGCGGTGGCCAAGGGCACCACCGGCGTCCTCATTGAAGTCAATTCGGAGACCGATTTCGTTGCCCGCAATGAAGATTTCCAGGGCTTCGTGCGGGCGGTTTCCGAACTGTCCCTGGATGCCGGCGGCGATCTGGAAAAGCTCAAGGCCATGGCCTATCCGGATTCCGGCGGCACGGTTGGTGATAAGTTGACCGAGTTGGTTGGTAGAATTGGCGAGAATCTGCAATTGCGCAGGTCACAGGCCTTGTCGGTAAGCCAAGGCGTGGTCGCGAGTTATATCCACAATGCCATGGCGCCGGGCCTGGGCAAGATCGCGGTCATCGTCGGCCTTGAATGCGCCAAGGGCGGCGAACAGCTTGAGGAATTGGCCAAGCAGATCGCCATGCATGTGGCATGGTCGAACCCCCAGGCGGCTACCATCGAATCCCTCGATAAAGACCTGTTGGATCGCGAGCGCAAGGTTCTGACGCAACAGGCCCAAGATAGCGGCAAGCCCGACGACATCATCGCCAAGATGGTCGAGGGCCGTTTGCGCAAGTTCTACCAGGAAACCGTGCTGCTTGAGCAGGCCTTCGTGATCGACAACGAGGTCAATGTGTCGAAAGCCATCGGCCGCGTGGCCTCCGAAACCGGCGCCGACATCAAAATCGCGGGCTATGTCCGCTTCGAGCTTGGCGAGGGGGTCGAGCGCGAGGAGAGTGGCCTCGCCGCTGAATGAAGTTACGGCGCGGTTGGCAAGCTAGAGCCTTGCGGGCAACGGTGCCGGCGGTACATCCCATCATGGCCATGGCGAAAGTGGCGGGTGGGGTGAGCGGTTGAGGAGAGATGGGCATGCCCTCTGACGTCAATTATCGGCGCGTGTTGCTCAAAATTTCGGGCGAAGCTCTGATGGGTTCGCAGGAATTCGGCCTCGATTCCGAGACCGTGGTCCGCATAGCCGAGGATGTGGGCGCGGTCCACGCCATGGGCATAGAGACCTGTTTGGTCATCGGTGGCGGCAATATCTTCCGCGGTCTGGCCGGCATGACCGACGGCATCGAACGGGTCAGCGCCGACAACATGGGCATGCTGGCGACGGTGATCAATGCCCTTGCCATGCAAAGCGCGCTTGAGCATCTTGATGTGCCATGCCGGGTGCTTTCCGCCATAACCATGACCACCGTGTGCGAGCCCTATATCCGCCGCCGTGCGCTCCGCCATATGGAGAAGGGCAGGGTGGTGATATTCGCGGCGGGGAGCGGAAACCCCTATTTCACCACCGACACGGCGGCGGCATTGCGCGCGGCGGAGATGGGATGTGATGTCATGCTCAAGGGCACCAAGGTTGATGGCGTCTACAGCGCCGATCCCATGAAGGTCAAGGACGCCAAACGTTACGATGAGCTGAGCTATCACGAAATCCTGTCTGAAAACCTACAGGTCATGGACGCGGCCGCCATATCGCTCGCCCGTGAAAATAACATTCCGATTTTGGTGTTTTCGGTACACAATCCAGGGGCTTTTGCCGACGTGGTCACAGGCAAGGGCAGATTCACAATCGTCAAATGATGAGGGTTGAAAATGGCTGACCCGGATGTCGATGATTTGAAACGCCGCATGGATGGCGCGGTCAAGGTCCTGCAGTCCGAATATTCCGGGCTGCGTACGGGACGTGCTTCGGTGAGCCTGCTTGACCGGGTGGTTGTTCCCGCCTACGGCGCGGAAATGCCTCTCAATCAGGTCGCCAGCGTTTCCGTGCCGGAGCCCCGGCTTTTGACCGTCAATGTTTGGGATACCTCCCAGGTTTCGGCGGTGGAGAAGGCCATTCGCGATTCCGGCCTTGGCCTCAATCCTTCCAGCGATGGCCAGATCGTGCGCGTGCCGATCCCGGAACTCACCGAGGAGCGCCGGGTCGAACTGGTGAAGATTTCCAGCAAATACGCCGAGCAAGCAAGGGTATCGGTCCGTAACGTGCGCCGCGACGGCATGGACAATCTGAAGCATATGGAAAAAGCGGGCGACATTTCCAAAGACGAACACCACGCGTGGATGGAGGAAATTCAAGGCTTGACCGATAGCCACATCAAGCAAGTCGAAGATGTGGCGAGCGGGAAAGAAAAGGAAATCATGCAGTTCTGAATTTTATGCCGCTTATTCCTTCACAACAAGAGATCAACCCTCCGCCGGTTCATGTCGCCATCATTCTGGATGGCAACCGCCGTTGGGCGCAACTTCGCGGCTTGCCGGGCGCCGCCGGCCATAAGCAGGGCGCCGAGGCCGTGCGCCTCGCCGTCGAGGGCGCATCTGAACTCGGCATATCCTATCTGACCCTTTACGGATTTTCTTCGGAGAACTGGAAGCGTCCGGTTTCGGAAGTGGATGAGCTTATGGGGTTGCTGCGCCGCTATCTGCATAGCGAGATCGCTGAATTTCATAGCCGTGGCGTGCGCCTTCAGGTTATCGGAGAACGCGATGGCCTGCCCACTGACATCGTCGAACTCATCACCGAGGCCGAGAAACGCACCCGGGACAACACGGCGCTTAACCTGACCGTGGCCTTGAACTATGGCGGGCGTCAGGAAATCGCCTCGGCGGCGCGCCGTTTTGTTGCTGAAGCTCTTGACAAGGATATCGATCCCGCGACGATCGATGAAGAGACATTCGCCAATTATCTCAGCACCGTGGGAATCCCGGACCCCGATCTCGTCATCAGAACAGGTGGCGAAATGCGCCTGAGCAACTTTCTTCTGTGGCAGTCGGCATACGCTGAACTCATCTTCTTAGATACGCTATGGCCGGATTTCACCAAAAGCGATCTGGAAGACGCGATCCATGAGTTTCGCCAGCGAGAGCGGCGATACGGCGCATCCAGTGGCTGATCACGATCACACCCAAGCTTGGGCGCGCGTGGCGTCGGCCGCAATTCTGGTGCCGTTGGTGCTGGGTGTGGTTTATGCCGGCGCCCCGGCCTTCCATATTGTGCTGGCCCTGGTGGCATTGCTCCTGGCCCAAGAATGGGACGCAATGTGCGGTGGCGTCGGCAAAAGAAGTGCCGCGGTCCCGGCGCTGGCCGCCATCGCCATCGTCGCCGTGGCGGCGTTGGGGGATTATGCCATGGCCGCAGCGGCAATCCTGGGGGGCGCCGCGCTCAGCTATGGTGCGGCACGGTGGAACCACCATACCCATCCGTTGTGGAGCGCCGCCGGCGTCCTTTACATCGGTATCCCGGCCATCGCCATGGTCTGGCTGCGTGGCGAGGCGGAATTCGGCCGGGCGACGATGTTTTGGCTTCTTGGCGTGGTATGGGCGATGGATACGGGAGGATTCGTGGTCGGCCGGGCCATCGGCGGGCCTCGCCTGGCCCCGGTCATCAGTCCGAATAAGACCTGGGCAGGTCTGATCGGAGGCCTGTTATTCGCCTTGATCGGGGCGTTGGGTGCGGCAAGCTGGATAGAATTGCGCGGTTTTTGGCTGTTTATTGCCGCCACCGCCGCTCTCGCCCTGGTGACGCAAGCCGGGGACCTTGTGGAATCGAAGATCAAGCGCCATTTTGGTGTCAAGGATTCCGGTAGCCTGATCCCTGGCCATGGCGGTATGTTTGACCGCCTTGATGGGCTTCTAGCGGCGGCGCCGGCTCTGGCACTGCTTTATCTTGCGACGGGGGCGGGAAAGAAAATATGGCTGTGACCTTGAATAAACCCGTTGCCGTGGGGGCAATCCAGGAGCGCCGGATCACCATTCTCGGCTCCACCGGGTCGGTGGGCCGCAACACTGTGGATATCATCCGCCGCCGTCGGGACCTTTACCAGGTGGTGGCGCTTACCGCCAACACCGATGTCGATCACCTGGCCGAACAGGCACGGGAATTACAACCCGAGCTGGCGGTGATTGCCGATCAGGAGCGTTACCAGGATCTCAAGGATGCCCTGGCCGGCACCGGTGTGAAGGCCGCCGCCGGAGCCAAGGCCCTGGTTGAAGCCGCCTGTCTGGATGCCGATTGGGTGATGGCGGCGATCGTCGGCGCCGCCGGCCTGGAGGCAACCTTGGCGGCGGTTCGGCGTGGTGGCACGGTCGCCCTCGCCAACAAGGAATGCATGGTTTGCGCCGGTGATCTGATGATCACCGAAGTCGAAAAAAGCGGCGCGACGCTGCTGCCGGTGGATTCGGAACACAGCGCCATCTTCCAGGTCTTCGATTTCGACAACTCAGATGCCGTCGAGCGCATTATCCTCACCGCTTCGGGTGGCCCCTTCCTGGAATTCGACCAGGACGCCATGGAGAAGGTGACACCCGCCCAGGCCGTGGCTCACCCCAATTGGGACATGGGGGCCAAGATATCGGTGGATTCGGCAACCATGATGAACAAGGGACTCGAACTGATCGAGGCCGACTACATGTTCCCGGTGTCCGCCGAATGTATCGAGATCCTGGTCCATCCCCAGTCGGTGGTTCATTCCATGGTGGCCTATAAGGACGGGTCCGTCCTTGCCCAGATGGGCGTGCCCGACATGCGTACCCCGATTGCCTATGCGCTGGCTTGGCCCAGGCGCATCGAGGCGCCGGTGGCGCGCCTCGATCTTGCCAAGATCGGCAGGCTCGACTTCCAGCCACCCGACACCGGGCGGTTCCCGGCCATGAAGCTGGCGCGGGCCGCGCTAAATGCTGGCAACGGCGCCCCCACGGTGTTGAATGCCGCGAATGAGGTTGCGGTTCACGGGTTTTTGAATGGACGGGTTGGTTTTCTCGATATCGCCCGCCTAGTCGAACGAACCCTGGAGTTGGTTCCACGCAAGTCTCTCGAAACCCTTGCCGATGTGTTCGAGGCCGATGAATTGGCGCGAAGTGAAACCGAAAAACTCATTGCCGAGAGCTAAAAGCCCTAGGCTAAACAGAAAATGAAACGGACACACACGTAACATGGATTTGTTGAATCTCATTTGGACCAATGGTGCGGCTGCCCTTTTTATCCTCACCATCATCGTCTTTGGCCACGAGTTCGGCCACTATATGGTGGCGCGATGGTGCGGGGTGAGGGTAGAGGTCTTCTCCGTGGGGTTTGGCCCCGAAATATTAGGATGGACGGACAGCCACGGAACCCGCTGGAAAATCAGCCTGTTGCCCCTGGGCGGTTATGTCAAAATGTTCGGGGAAAATGAGGACTCCGACGCCGATGGCGGGGCCGATCTGACGGCCGATGAGATCAAGGTGTCGTTCCGCCACAAGAATCTTTTCCAGAAAGCGGCTATCGTCAGCGCCGGCCCGGTGGCGAATTTCGTCCTCGCGGTGATCGTTTTCGCGGTGCTTTTCTCCACCGCCGGCCAGCGCTTCACCACACCCGATGTAGGCGCCATTTCTCCTGGTAGTGCCGCGGAAGCCGCCGGCTTCAAGCCAGGGGACAAATTTCTGCGCATTGACAGCACCGATATCGAGCGCTTCGAGGACATCCAGCAAATCGTACGCATGAGCCCCGGCAAACCCTTACGTGTCATCGTGAAGCGGGGCACGCGCGAGGTGGAGCTTGTGGTAACGCCGAAGCTTGAAGAGCTCACCGACCGTTTCGGCAATAAACACAAAATCGGTCTACTTGGCATTAGCCGCAAGGGCATGGACTCGGTGCGTCACGACCCCGTCACCGCGGTGGTCCGGGCCACCTATGAGACCTACCGTTTGTCCCTGTTCACTTTGGATGCGGTTGGCCAAATTATCCTCGGCAAGCGTTCATCGAAGGATCTGGGAGGGCCTATCCGCATCTTCCAATTGGCGGGTCAGTTCGCCGAGGGGGGGCTGGCCACCCTATTCTGGTTCGTGGCGATGTTGTCGATCAATCTGGGGCTGATCAATCTGTTTCCCATCCCCATGCTCGACGGTGGCCATTTGCTGTTTTACGCTGTCGAAGGGATACGGAGAAAACCGTTGAGCGATAGGGTTGTGGATTATGGATTCCGCATCGGTCTCACCATGATCATTGCCCTCTTCGTGTTCGTCACCTATCAAGATCTGAAGCGGTTTCAAGGCGTGGTCGATTTCTTCAAGAAATTGATATCATAATATAATTCTTGCTCTACAGCTTTAAGGGGGGCTGTTCTTTGCGTTGGATAGTGGTTGTGGTGTTGGGAGCATGGCTTGCCATTGGTGCTCTGGTTGACAAGCCGGCATTTGCCCAGGGCCAGGGCGGTGTTGGCGAGACCGTGGGCGAAATCCGTATCGAGGGCATCCAGCGCATCGAGCCTGAAACCATTCGTTCCTATCTGACCATCAGGGCCGGTGATCCCATTAGCCGGGCACGGATTGACCGCTCTTTGAAAGCGTTGTTCGCCACTGGATTGTTCGCCGACGTCTCTATTCGGAGCCAAGGCGATGTTCTGCTTGTCAAGGTGGTGGAAAATCCCGTCATCAACCGCCTGGCATTCGAGGGAAACGTCCAACTCGAGGATGAAAATCTGCGCGCCGAAATCCAATTACGTCCGCGAACCGTTTACACCAGGATCCGGGTCCAGAACGATGTCAGGCGCATTTTGGATATTTACAGGCGCGACGGCCGTTTTGCCGTGACCGTTGAGCCGAAAATCATTCAGCGTTCGCAGAACCGGGTGGATCTGATCTTCGAGATCAATGAAGGGCCGGCGACCAAAATTCGCAAGATCTCTTTTATCGGCAACAAGAAATTCACCGACCGGCGCCTACTTGCCCAAATTCTGACCCAGGAATCGCGGTGGTACAGCTTTTTCGCCGGATCGGATATCTTCGATCCGGATATTCTCACCGCGGATCGGGACCGGCTGCGCAAATATTATCTCGGCCAGGGTTATGCCGACTTCAAGGTGGTTTCCGCGGTCGCGGAGTTGAGCCAAGACCGTAAGGATTTTTTCATCACCTTTACCATCGACGAAGGACCACGCTATCGGTTCGGCACTGTGGACATTGTCTCTCGTCTTAAGTCCATCGATGAGAAAAAGCTCAGACCCCACCTGACGGTGGCCAAGGGAAAATTTTATGACGCCAATAAGATCGACAAATCTATTCAGAATCTGACCGATGCGGTCGGGACCTTGGGTTTCGCCTTCGTTGAGATCAGGCCGCGAGTCAAACGCGACGGGGCCAAGCGTACCATCTCGGTTCGCTTCGATATCGAGGAAGGGCCGCGGGTTTTCATCGAACGTATCAACATTACCGGGAATATTCGTACCCTTGACAGAGTGATCCGGCGCGAACTTCGGCTTGTCGAGGGAGATCCTTTCAACACCGCCAAATTCCGGCGTTCCAGTCAACGAGTTCGGGGACTGGGTTTTTTCAAAAAGGTTGAATTGAAGAGGGTTGTGGGCTCGGCGCCGGACAAAACCATAATCAATATCAAGGTTGCCGAGCGTTCTACCGGTTCACTCAGCGTCGGTGGTGGATTTTCCTCGACCAATGGCGTCATCACCCAAATCTCCGTTCGCGAGCGCAATCTGCTTGGCAAGGGGCAGGATCTGCGCGCCAATGTACAATTCGGGTCGTCCAGCCAGGACATTGATCTGAGCTTTACCGAACCCTATTTTCTGGATCGCAATCTTTCTGCCGGGATCGATCTTTTCCGCACCATTAGAGAGGATATCGATAGCATCAGCTTTGACCGCCGGGATATTGGATTCCGTCTCCGTCTGGGGTTTTCATATAATGAGAGATTGAGACAAAACCTGAATTACAATCTTCGAACCGTCAAGATTAGCGATGTTGATAGCGATGCCTCGATCTTAATCAAGAAACAGGAAGGCGAGGCCACGACTTCATCCGTTGGCCAGACGCTGAGCTACGATGTCAGGGACAGCAGAATCGATCCCACCGAGGGCTATGTTGTTTCGGTGGCGAACAATGTCGCCGGCCTTGGGGGTGATAGGAGGTATTTGCGAACCATAGTTAGAGGTAGCATTATTTATGCATTGAGCGATGATTGGATTGCTGCGATTAACGGTAAGGTCGGCTACATAGTCGGATTTGGACAAGATGTCAGGATCAACGACCGCTTTTTTCTTGGTGGAGCATCACTCCGCGGTTTCGAGGTCGGTGGCGTCGGTCCCCGCGATAGAGAGACGGGAGATGCTCTTGGTGGCAACAGGTTCTATACTGGCTCGGTAGAGGTGAAGTTTCCATTGGCCACCCTTGCCGCGTTCGGTGTAACGGGCTTTATATTTACTGACATGGGATCCCTGGGGGGCAGTGAAGAAACAGGCCCAGATGTTTTGGCGCAAGATTCCGTGAGGGCGTCCGTGGGTGCCGGCGTAGGCCTCAAGACGCCGCTGGGGCCGGTACGTATCAATTACATACAGGCGGTACTCAAGGAAGATTTCGACAAGACGGAATCCTTTACATTTAATTTTGGAACAAGATTTTGAGGATCATGACCGTACGAACGATCCTGACATGGCTGGCTGTCGTGATGTTAGTGACGCCGCTCTTGGGCAGGGTTGCCATGGCGCAAGAGTCCGATACGGAGGAAATCAATGTTGGCGTTATCGATACTCAGGCGGTGTTGAAGGAATCCAAGGCCCGGCGCTCGATACGGGACCAGATCGACAAGCATAGCGCCATTTACAAACAAGAAATCTCCCGCCGGGAAAATGAACTGCGAAAAGCAGAGAGCGAGCTTTCCAATCAGCGGACACTGCTTTCAGCCGATGCGTTTAAGGGCCGCCGGAAAGCTCTTGACCGCCGTTACGCTGACTTGCAGCGTTATGCCCAGGACCGCAAACGTATGGTGAACCGGGCCGTGGGAAAGGCTATGCGGAAAGTGCAAACCAAACTCTTCAGTGTGGCCGCGAAGCTTTCAAAAGAGAGAAACATAGCAATGATTTTCCCTCGCGCGGCCTTGGTATATTCAATGCCCCAACTCGACCTCACCAAGGAAGTGCTCAAGCGCTTGAACGCCCGCCTGCCGACGGTGAAGGTCGATCTTCCGGACAAGTGAGCCATGAGCGACCCCAGGTTCTTCAAAGCCGGGGGACCTTTTGCCTTGTCCCAGCTGGCGGAGATTTCAGGATCATCGATTGAGGCAGGAAGCCCCGGCGATACCATGATCAATGACGTTGCCCCCATTGATATGGCCGGGCCCGGCGAAATCTGCTTCCTCAACCACAGCCGTTACCTGGATGCATTTACCAACAGCTTGGCCGGGGCCTGTGTCACCACCGCCAAATGGGTCCCCAAGGCGCCTTCCGGCATGGCTGTTTTGGTATCGGAGGATCCTTATCTGGCATTTGCCCATATTGCCCAGGCGTTCTATCCATATGAACCGCCCCCAGGGGGCATCAAAGATTCCGCGATCATTGACCCGAAGGCACGGCTCGGCGCAGGATGTGAGGTCGGCCACGGCGCAATCATTGAAGAAAATGCGGAAATCGGCGAGAATTGCCTGATTGGCGCCAATGCCGTGATCGGCGCCGGGGTCGTCATTGGTGATGACTGCACCATTGGCGCCGGGGCTACATTGAGCCACTGTACCATTGGGACGAGAGTGATGATTTATCCTGGCGTCCGGATTGGTCAGGATGGGTTTGGCTTCGCAACCGATGCAGGGCATCATGTCCGGATACCTCAGCTTGGGCGGGTCATTATCCAAGATGATGTGGAAATCGGCGCCAATACCACCATCGACCGTGGCAGTGGCTCGGATACCATAATCGGCTCAGGCAGCATGATTGATAATTTGGTCCAAATCGGGCACAACGTGCAGTTGGGAAAAGGGTGTATCATCGTTTCTCAGGTCGGGATTTCCGGCAGCACAAAATTGGGGGACTATGTGGTCATTGGTGGACAGAGTGGACTTGCGGGACATCTGAACATCGGTTCCGGGGCTCAGATTGCCGCCAAAAGCGGCGTCCATTCAAATGTTCCGCCAGGCACACAAATTGGTGGATATCCGGCGGTGCCTATTGGTGAGTGGCGTCGCCAAGTGGTAGCTTTGGCGCGTCTCGTCAAGCGAAGAGGTAAGTGATAGATGAAGATGGAATTGGCCGACAAAAAAGAAGTGCTTGACCTGGACATCGGCCGGATCATGGAAATGATCCCCCACCGGTACCCGTTTCTGATGATCGACCGCATGATCGATGTCATCGCCGATACCAGCGCCACCGGGGTCAAGAACGTGACCGCCAATGAACCACATTTCCAGGGACACTTCCCTTCCCAACCGGTCATGCCTGGCGTGCTGATCATCGAAGCCATGGCACAAACGGCGGCGGCTTTGGTGGTGCATACCCTGGGGGCCGATGCCGAGGGCAAGCTGGTCTATTTCATGTCGGTGGATTCGGCGCGTTTCCGCAAACCCGTCGTTCCCGGCGATCAACTCATGGTCCATGTCACCAAGGAACGTAGCCGCGGCAATGTCTGGAAGTTCCATGGCGTCGCCAAGGTCGACACTGTCACCGTCGCGGAAGCCACCTTTGCGGCAATGATTCTGGACGAGTAATGGCTGACATTCATCCCACGGCGATCGTCGATCCGGGGGCCAGCCTTGGAGATCAAGTCACTATCGGGCCTTACAGCTGTGTCGGGCCCGAGGTCACTTTGGCGAACAATGTCACCCTGATTTCCCATGTCGTCCTTGCCGGCCGCACCTCGATCGGTGACGACACACGAATTTTTCCCTTCGCCTCGATCGGCCATGAGCCACAGGATTTAAAATATGATGGCGAGCCTTCGGTCCTGGAGATCGGAGCCGGCAACACCATCCGGGAATATGTCACCATGAACCCGGGGACCGAGGGCGGCGGCATGGTGACCAGCGTCGGAGATCATTGCCTGTTCATGGTTGGCGCCCATGTCGCCCATGATTGCCATATCGGCAACCACGTGGTCATGGCCAACAACGCGACCATCGGCGGCCATGTGGTTGTCGGAGATTACGCCATTCTCGGCGGTCTCTCGGCGGTGCAGCAGTTCGTGCGTATCGGGCGGCACGCCATGATCGGCGGCATGTCGGGCGTCGAACAGGATGTCATCCCCTATGGCTCGGTGATGGGGGATCGGGCCCACCTGTCGGGTCTCAATATCATCGGCCTCAAGCGCCATGGCATTTCCCGGGATGATATCCACGCGCTGCGCAGTGCCTACCGGATGTTGTTTGCCCAGGAAGGCACCATGGCCGAGCGGCTGGAGGATGTGACCGACATGTTCAAGGACAATGTGGCGGTCAGGGAAATCATCGACTTCATCCAGTCGGATTCCCAACGCGCCGTCTGCCAGCCTAAAGTCGACCGTGCCGCCTAAGCTCGGTATCATTGCCGGCCACGGCGATCTTCCCATTCGCCTTATCGAGGCATGCCAGGAATCGGGGCGCGAGATGTTCGTGCTTGCGGTCAAGAACCAGACCGATGAAGCCCTGGTCACGGATGTCCCCCATGACTGGATTCGCATGGGCGCCGGTGGCAAGGGGCTGGAACTGTTGCACCAGGCCGGGGTCCGCGACGTGGTCTTTGCCGGCAAATTCCACCGCCCATCCCTGGCTGCCATGCGGCCCGATGCACGCACGGCGAAATTCTTCGCCCAGACCGGACGCGCCGCATGGGGTGACGATGGCTTGCTGTCGGCGGTGGCCAAGGAGTTCGAGAAAGAGGGCTTTCGCATCGTCGCCCCCGACGACATTGTCACCAACCTTCTGGCACCCACCGGTCCCTTCGGCGCCATCGAGCCCGACCAGGTGGCGTTAGATGATATCTCCCGCGGTGTCGCCGTCGCCCACGCCTTGGGCGATGCCGATGTCGGCCAGGCGGTGGTGGTGCAACAGGGCATCGTGCTTGGGGTCGAGGCCGCGGAAGGCACCGACCGCTTGATCGCGCGGTGCAAGGAACTGCAATGCGAAGGGCTTGGCGGCGTGCTGGTCAAGGTCAAGAAGCCGGACCAGGAACGCCGCATCGATTTGCCCGCCATCGGCCTGGATACGGTTCGCACCGTTTCCGATGCCGGGCTGCGCGGTATCGCCGTCGAGGCCGGAGCCAGCCTTGTCGTCGACCGCGGCCGGGTCACCGAGGCCGCCGATGCGGCCGGCCTTTTCATTGTCGGCATCACGGTGGATACGTGAACGGTGCGGGACCTCCCCTGATTTTCCTGGTCGCCGGTGAGCCTTCGGGTGACCAATTGGGGGCAAGGCTGATGGCGGCTCTCAAGACCCTGACCGGTGGCGAGGTGCGTTTCGCCGGTGTCGGCGGTGAGGCGATGACTGCCCAAGGGCTCGCGAGCCTGTTCCCCATCGATGACATCGCGGTCTCGGGCCTGGTTGAGGTCATCCCCCACATCCCCCGGATTCTAAGCCGCGTGCGCCAGACCATGGCGGCGGCCCGGTCAATGAATGCCGACGCCATCGTGACCATCGATTCTCCCGATTTCTCCTTTCGCGTCGGCCGCGGATTGCGGCATCTAGATGTGCCATTGATCCATTACGTGGCGCCCACGGTGTGGGCCTGGAAGCCCCGGCGCGCCGGTAAGATCGCGAAATTCCTCGATCACCTGCTTTTGGTCTTGCCTTTCGAGGGCAAGGAGTTCGACGCCGTCGGCCTCTCCTCGACCTTCGTTGGCCACCCCATGGTCGAAAGCGGCTTCGATCAAGGCGATGGCCCCGGGTTTCGGCAACGCCACAGCATTGCCGCCCGGGCCAAACTGTTGTGCGTCCTGCCAGGCAGCCGCACCACGGAAGTTCGCCGGCATCTGGCGCTGTTTGGAACCGTGCTCGGCGCCCTTCAACAGCGCTTTTCCGATCTGCATGTGGTGGTGCCGACGGTTGCGACCGTGGGTGATGCGGTCAGGGCAGGGACCGCGGACTGGCCGGTGCCGGTCACCGTGATCGAGGGCCTGGATGAGAAACGTGACGCCTTTGCCGCGTCCGATGCGGCGCTCGCGGCGTCGGGGACTGTGACCCTTGAGCTCGCCTTGGCCCGGGTGCCGATGGTGGTGGCCTACAAGACCTCTCCGGTCACCGCCTGGGTGCTGCACAGAATGGTCTATGCCAAATACGTCTCGCTGGTGAACCTGATCCTCGACCGAGAAGTGGTGCCGGAGTTGTTGTTGGAGCAATGCACCGCCGAACGCTTGCTCAAAGCCATGGTGCCGGTGTTGAATGATGACACCGTACGCCAGGCCCAAATTTCCGGCATGGCCGAAGCGGCCGCGGCCCTGGAGACCAGCCGCCCGCCGAGCACCTTGGCGGCGGAAATCGTCCTTGATCTGACGCGCCGCCGCCAAGCCACTTAAGGGCTAAACCACTTAAGGCCGGCGCACTGGACAGCAGCCCCCAAATCGCGGGGCTTGGTTTTATGTGCGCTTGTTCAGGGGGACGAATTTGCGTTCGGCTTCACCGGTATAGATTTGGCGTGGGCGGCCGATCTTCTGGGATTCATCGGCGATTAGCTCACCCCATTGGGCGATCCAGCCGACGGTCCTGGCCACGGCGAACAGCACCGTGAACATCGATGTGGGGAAGCCGATCGCCTTCAAGGTGATCCCCGAATAGAAATCCACATTGGGGAACAGCTTGCGCTCGATGAAATAGTCGTCCTCGAGGGCGATGCGCTCCAGTTCCATAGCCAAATCGAGCAACGGCTCGTCCTTGATGTCGAGTTCCTTGAGGACCTCGTAACAGGATTCCCGCATCACCGCGGCGCGGGGGTCATAGTTCTTGTAGACCCGGTGGCCGAACCCCATGAGCATGGTGGAATCATCCTTGTCCTTCACCCGCTCGATGAATTCGGGGATCTTTTCCTTGGTGCCGATGCGCCCCAGCATGGCCAGGGCCGCTTCGTTGGCGCCGCCATGGGCCGGTCCCCACAGCGACGCGATGCCGGCGGCGATACAGGCGAAGGGATTGGCCCCGGTGGAGCCGGCGAGCCGCACCGTCGAGGTCGAGGCGTTCTGCTCATGGTCGGCATGGAGGATCAAAATCCGGTCCATCGCCTTGGCGATCACCGGGCTGACATTGTACTCCTCGCACGGGACCGCGAACATCATATGCAGGAAGTTCTCCGCATAGCTGAGGTCATTGCGGGGATAGATGAAGGGTTGGCCAAGGGAAAACTTGTAGGCCATCGCCGCGATCGTCGGCATCTTGGCAATCAGCCGGTAAGACGCCACCATGCGCTGGTGGGGGTCCGAGATGTCGGTGCTGTCATGGTAGAACGCCGACAGCGCGCCGACCACGCCGCAGCATATTGCCATGGGATGGGCGTCGCGGCGGAAGCCACGGAAGAAGTAATTGAGCTGCTCATGGACCATGGTGTGATGGCAGATGTCGTACTCGAACTTTTCCTTTTCGGCGCTGTTCGGCAGCTCGCCATTGAGCAGCAGGTAGCAAACTTCCATGAAGTCGCTTTGCCCCGCCAACTCCTCGATGGAATAGCCGCGGTGGCGAAGGATGCCGATATCGCCGTCGATATAGGTGATCTTCGATTCGCAACTGCCGGTGGAGACAAAGCCGGGATCATAGGTGAAATATCCGGTTTCGGCGTATAGCCGGCGGATGTCGATGACCTTGGGGCCTTCGGTCCCTTCCATCAAAGGGAAAACGGATTCTTTGCCTGAATCGTTGTCGGTAAGCGTTACGGTTCCCGCCTTGTTGTTTCCGTCCCCGGTTGAAGCCATTTTTTTCCGTCCTTTGGTGTCTGTCCCTTTGGTGTCGGTCCCTGGGGGCTTGCCATATCGATCGGCCCCGATTTCTTTTCCTTGAGCTACCGGCATGGCCAAGAATATAGGCGGGGAGGGAAATTATCAATTGGCCCGGCCATTTTCTGATGCTTTTCCTTTTGTCATGGCGCGCGCGCTCCAGCGCCGCCGGTGGCATCTTGGATGCGCCCCAGGCTTTCTTCACGGCCCAGCACCTCCATGACCTCGAATATGCCCGGCGAAGCGTTGGTTCCGGTCAGTGCCGCGCGCAGCGGCTGGGCGACGTCGCCAAGCTTGAGATTGGCCTCGGATGCAAAGGCGCGGATGTATTCCTCCAAGGCGGCCTCGGACCACTCCGGCCTGGGGATAAGCATTTGCCGCAGTTGCTCCAGGGTATTTTGGGCCTCGGGAGTGAGGATTTTTTGGGCCTTTCCATCAAAGGAAAGTGGGCGCTTCGCAGAATAAAACTCTGATTTTTCAGCAAGTTCAAGCAAGGTATTCGCGCGTTGCTTTAGCCCCTCCATGCCGCAGACCAAGCGTTCGGCGCCAACTCCTTCCGGTTTGGCCGCCAGATGATTTCCCACCAATTCGGCCAGACGACGGTTGTCGCATTGGCGCAGGTAATGGCCGTTGAGGTTGGTGAGCTTCGCCATGTCGAAACGCGCCGGCCCACGGCCGACGGCATTGAGATCGAACCACGCCACGGCCTGGTCCCGGGATATGATTTCATCATCGCCGTGGCTCCAGCCCAGCCGCAGCAGGTAGTTGCAAAGGGCCTCGGGCAGGAGTCCCATCTCGCGGTAGGCTTCGACGCCGAGCGCGCCATGGCGTTTGGACAGCTTAGCCCCGTCGGCCCCATGGATCAGGGGGATATGGGCGAATTCCGGCGGTTCCCAGCCCAACGCCCGGTAGATATGTGACTGGCGGAAGGCGTTGGTCAGGTGATCGTCGCCGCGGATGACGTGGGTGATCCCCATATCATGGTCGTCGACCACCACCGACAGCATATAAGTCGGTGTTCCATCGGCGCGGAGCAGCACCATATCGTCGAGCCGGTCATTGGCGACCCGGACCTCGCCTTGCACCAGATCCTCGATCACGGTCTCGCCATCCCTGGGCACCTTGAGGCGGATCACCGGCGCCACTCCTGGCGGGGCCGCGGCTGGATCGCGGTCACGCCAACGGCCGTCATAAAGCGCCGTTCGCCCCTCGGCGCGGGCCAGGGCGCGCATCTCTTGCAGCTCGTCCGGGCTGCAATAGCATTTGTAGGCCTTGTCCCCGGCAAGCAGGCTGTTCGCGGCCTCGGCATGGCGCTGGGCGTGCTGGGACTGGAATATGGGCTCCCCGTCGCCCTCGAGCCCCAGCCACTTCAAGCCATCGATGATGGCGTCAATCGCGTCGGCGGTCGAGCGCTTGCGGTCGGTGTCCTCGACCCGCAGAAGGAACTGGCCTGAATGGTGGCGAGCATAAAGCCAGTTGAACAGGGCGGTGCGGGCGCCGCCGATATGGAGGTATCCGGTCGGCGAAGGTGCGAACCGGGTGACGATGGCCATGGGTCCTCGCAATGCGGGTACACAACAAGTTGTTACGTGCCCGTGTCTAACATATCCGGCCTCGGGCGTCTCGGTGGGTGTCCTGCAATGGGTCCGGCTTTATCTAGATGACGATATTGTTTGCGGGAATGCGCCGGCGGAAACCCTCAAACCTTCGGCCTGGAAACATGTGCTGTTCACCTTCGCGCGCCCGATCGAGGTTTCGGCGGGCGAGACCTTGGCGATCATCGCCGCCCACAATCTTCAGAGCACCATCTTCACTTTGGACACATCGGCGGTGGAAGCGGATGGCGGTTGATCATCGCCTTTGCATTTGCCGCTGTAATATTTATAACTGACAGTGGGAGGCTAGGGGACAAGGTACGGGTCCTCTGCCAATATCAATTTACGGCTTGAAACAAAACCGCCGTGTCAACATCACCCTGCTTTACGGATTTCGTGACACCTGACCGCGCCTTGCCGGCGCCCAACCCCATGATCTCAACCCGATGAATTTGGAAGCTTGTTCTGCGTAGTTTGGAATTCCACCACTGGGTACGAACCTGGCCACGCTGCAATCAGGCGCCGGCGGCCATGCGCGCCCACGTGATCGAGCTGCTGGACCGCGAACGCGAGCGTTGGCCGTTATGGCTGCCGGTGAACGCCGCCATCGGGATCGGGATTTATTTCGCCCTGCCCATGGAGCCACCCTTGTGGCTGGTGGCGACGCTGCCGGTGGCCGCCATCGCGGTTGGGCTTCTGAGCTGGAAGCGGCCTGTTGCCCTTATCACCGCCGTTGCCTTGGGCATGGTTGCGCTCGGCTTTGCCGCCGCGGCCTGGCGCACTCATCAACTCGACGCGCCGGTGCTGGTCAAGCGCCTGGGGCCCGCTTTGGTCACCGGCCGGGTGATCAGGGTCGAGCCCAGCCCCAAGGGGGCAAGGATCACGCTTGGGCAGGTGGAAATCCCAAAGCTCACACCAGCCGAGACCCCCGGGCGCGTGCGCATCCGTGTGTACCGCGCCGAGGCCGATCTTCTGGCCGGGGACTGGATCAAGGTTCGCGCGATGCTGTTGCCGCCACCGTCGCCGGCGGCGCCGGGCGCCTTTGATTTCGCCCGCCATGCCTACTTCCAGGGCCTGGGCGCCGTCGGCTTTGCCGTCGGTTCGGTGCGCGAAATTAATCCCGCCACTGGGCCCCCTACCGGGCCCGGCGCCGCCGACAGCGCCACCTTCGCGCAACGCTTCCGGCTGTGGCTTGCCCAATTGCGCCAGACCGTCCACCGGCGCATCACCGAAGGCCTCGAAGGCACGGCGGGGGCCGTGGCGGCGGCGTTGATGACCGGCGAGCGGGGCGCCATTCCCGCCGATGTCATGGACTCCATGCGGGCCTCAGGTCTGGCCCATCTGTTGGCGATTTCCGGTCTTCATATCGGCTTGGTGACGGGCATTCTGTTCTTCGCCATTCGTGGCCTGCTCGCCGTGATCGAGCCCCTGGCCTTGCGCTTCGCGATCAAGAAGTGGGCGGCGGGCGTGGCGCTGGTGGGCGCCTTTGCCTATCTGCTGCTGACCGGATTGACGGTTCCGACCCAACGGGCCTTTGTCATGGCCGCGATGGTGCTGCTGGCGGTGGTGATTGACCGCACGGCGATATCGATGCGCCTGGTGGCATGGGCGGCGTTGATCGTGCTCGCCCTGGCGCCGGAAAGCCTTCTCGGCGCCAGCTTTCAGATGTCCTTTGCCGCCGTCACCGCCTTGGTGGCGACCTACGAAGCGCTGCGCACGCCGGTGGGACGCTTGCGGTCGCGGTTGAGATGGTGGCATCTGGCGCTGCTCTATCTCGCTGGCGTCGCCTTGACCACCATGGTGGCGGGAGCCGCGACGGCGCCGTTCGCGGCCTATCATTTCAACCGGGTGGCGGTCTATGGGCTTGCCGCCAATCTGACCGCGGTGCCGATCACGGCACTGTGGATCATGCCGTGGGCGACTTTGGGCTACCTATTGATGCCCTTCGGCCTTGAGGGTGTGGCGCTTGCGCCCATGGGGTGGGGGATCGACGGTGTCATCAGTATCGCCCGCACGGTGTCGCACTGGCCCGGCGCGGTAACGCTGGTGCCGGCGATGTCGGCCATGGCACTGGTGTTGGTCGCACTCGGCGGGTTGTGGCTGTGCATTTGGCAGCGGCCCTGGCGGCTGGCGGGGTTGGCCGTCATCATCCTTGGCCTGGTGGCGGTCCCCCATGCCCGGATACCCGATATCATGGTGTCGGGCGACGGGAAGTTGATGGCGGTGCGCACCGCGGATGGCGGACTGATGCTGTCGAGCCTGAAACGCAACCGCTTTGACCGCGAAAGCTGGCTCAGGCGCGCCGGGTTGGTGGGGGCCAAGGCCTGGTCAAGCTCGGCGGGGCCAGGCCGCACGATTGCTTGCGATGCTATGGGCTGTCTCTACCGGACACGCGGCAATATCGTCGCCCTGGTCAGGCGTCCAGATGCGTTTTTGGAGGACTGCTGGGTCGCCGATCTGGTCATTGCCGTGGTGCCTTTGCGCCGCCGCCGCTGCCCGAAGGCGAAGCTGGTGATCGACCGCTTCGATCTGTGGCGCAATGGCGCTTATGCCATGTGGATCGACCGGGATTTTATCCGCGCTGAAAGCGTCCTCGGCATCCAGGGCATAAGGCCCTGGTCGCGCATCAGGAAGCCACGGAAAAAGCCCCGCTAGGGGAGCGTCGATTCAGGTTCAGTGTGCTTTTAATATTGGCGCATCAGGCCGACCAGGCGGCCTTGAACCCGGACCTGGTCGGGGCCGAAAATTCGGGTCTCAAAGGATTTGTTGGCGGGTTCCAGCGCGATGGAGTGGCCCTTGCGGCGCAGCCGCTTGAGGGTGACCTCGTTGTCATCGATCAGAGCGACGACGATGGCGCCGTTCTCGGCGGTGTCGCAACTGTGGATGATGGCGATATCGCCGTCGAAGATGCCGGCTTCGATCATCGAATCGCCATCGACCTCGAGGGCATAATTCTCACCCTTGCCCAGCATGCTGGGCGGTACCTCGATGGTGTTGGTGGGATCGCGCAACGCCTCGATGGGGGCGCCGGCGGCGATGCGGCCGTAAAGCGGCAGCTCCACCGTATCGGTCTTGGTTGCCGGCTCGACCCCGGAAAGGGCGGCCCTGAACCGGCCTTCGATGACATTGGGGGCGAACCGCGCGGTTGGCCCGGTCGTTGACGCCGATTCCCTGGTGGCGACGACGCTGTCGGGAAGACGCAGGATCTGGAGTGCCCGGGCCCGGTGCGGCAGGCGGCGCAGGAAGCCCCGTTCCTCGAGGCCGGTGATCAGGCGGTGAATGCCCGACTTGGATTTGAGGTGAAGGGCGTCTTTCATCTCGTCGAAGGAAGGCGAAATTCCATTTTCGCTGAGATGTCCGTTGATGAACATCAACAACTCATGTTGTTTCTTTGTCAGCATCTCGACCCCCAGAAGTGGCGTACCACTACATATAGAACAAAACCAAAACGTCCGTCTATGTTCTAGTTTGGTTCTACCCCGCCGTCAAGGGGTGTTTTGCCCTGAAACCGGCAAAAAACCGGCGAGATTCGCGCTATGGGTGGCATTGGGGGGCGAATCTGGCGTCAGATACTGAGGATTCCGCCGCCGAGCGGGATGATCTCGACCCGTTCTCCCTTGCGGGCGGCGGGGGCGTTGGGCGGGCGCTTGATCAGGCAGTCCGATTTGGCATATGCGGAAATTATCGAGCTGTCCTGAAGCTCGAAGGGCATGGCCATCAGCTCGCCATTGCCGGCGCGGGTGAGGCGGGCGCGCAGGTAGTCCTCGCGGCGGTCGTTGGCGCCGAGGTCGGCACCGAGGATTGCACTGGGCGCGTTCGCGGTCTCGGTCTCGGTCTTGACGATACCGAGCATGACCTCCATGGCCGGGCGCACGAACAGGGCGGCGCAGACCTGGGCCGAGACCGGATTGCCGGGCAGCCCCACCATCGGGGTGTTGCCAAGGCGGCCGAACATCAAAGGCTTGCCCGGCCGCATGGCGATTTGCCAGAAATCGAGCTTGAGGCCGGCTTCGCCCAACACCTGGCCGACGATGTCATGATCGCCGACCGAGACCCCGCCGGTGGTGAGCAGAAGATCGGAGCCGTCCGCGCCCTGGACCATGGCACGCAGCGATGACGCATTGTCCCGGGCGATGCCGAGATCGACCGGCGTGCCACCCAAGGCGGTGACGAAGGCGGCGAGGGCGAGGCCGTTGGAACTGATGATCTGGCTCGGCCCCAAGGGATCGCCCGGCATCATGACCTCGTCGCCGGTCGACAACAGGGCGACCCGGGGCTTGCGCCGCACCGAAAGCCAGGGCCGGTTCATCGCCGCCGCCAGCCCGACATCGCGGGACGTCAGCGCCTTGCCGGCCTCGATCAGCACATCATCGCGCTTGAAATCGAGCCCGGCCGCACGGACGTAACGGCCGTGCTCGGCGCTTTCCAGCACCTTGACGCTGTCGGCGCCGGCCTCGCGTTCGGTGTTCTCCTGGATGACGATGGTGTCGGCGCCCCTGGGCAGCGGCCCGCCGGTGAAGATGCGGACGCACTCGCCGGGGCCGACCTCGCCTTCATAGAGGCCGCCCGCCGGGGCTTCGCCGATGATGTCGAGTGTCGCCGGCACCTTGGCGACATCGGCGGCGCGCACCGCATAGCCGTCCATCGCCGAGACCGAAAGCGGCGGCTGTGTCACCCGCGCCGCCAAGTCCTCGGCCAGCACCCGGCCAAGGGCGGCATCGATACCGACCTGTTCGGCGGGCAGCGCCGTGAACGCCGCCAGAATTCTATTGCGGGCTTCGGCGACCGAGATCATCGCCGGGGGACTTTCATTTGGCATCATAAGTTCCCGATTTGCCGCCGGATTTGTGGACCAGGTGGATGGCCTCGATGGTCATGGCGCGGTCGACCGCCTTGCACATGTCATAGACCGTCAAGGCGGCGACGCTGACCGCGGTCAGGGCCTCCATCTCGACCCCGGTGCGGCCGGTGATCTTGCAGGTGGCGGTGATGTCGATGGCGTTGCGGCCGGGATCGAGTTCAAGATCCACCGCCACCGAGGTCAGCGCCAATGGGTGACAGAGCGGGATCAGCTCGGGCGTCCGCTTGGCCCCCATGATGCCGGCGAGCCGGGCCACCGACAGCACATCGCCTTTCTTGACGCCGCCGCCGGCGATCAGCTTGATGGTCTCGGGCGAGGCGATCACCGCGCCCTTGGCGATGGCGGTGCGTTCGCTGACATCCTTGTCCGAGACATCGACCATGTGGGCCTTGCCCTTGGAATCGAAATGGGTGAAGTCTGCCATCTTAGTCTCCGCTTGAGGCCCCCGCGGGGCCATTGCCGCCCAACAGCCGCCGCGTCGCGCCCTCGACATCGTCCTGGCGCATCAGGGCTTCGCCGACCAGGAAGCATTTTGCGCCGAGAGCGGCCATTCGGGCAAGGTCATCGGAGCTATCGAGACCACTTTCACTGACGATGATGCGGCCAGAAGGGACCAGGGGCGCCAGCCTCTCGGTGGTGGCGAGGTCGGTCACCAGGGTCTTGAGATTGCGGTTGTTGATGCCGATTAGGGCGCCACCCAAGTCCAAGGCGCGCTCGAGCTCGCCCTCGTCATGGACCTCAACCAGGATGTCCATGCCGTGATCCCGCGCCAATCCCGCGAATTCCTGGGCTTGGGCATCCGCCAACACCGCCATGATCAAGAGCACGCAGTCGGCGCCGAGGGCGCGGGATTCGGTGATTTGATAGCCATCGACGATGAAGTCCTTGCGCAGGATGGGCAGCGCCGTGGCCGCCCGCGCCGCGCCCAGATCTTCGCCGCACCCTTGGAAGTAACGCGCCTCGGTCAGCACCGAAAGGCAGGCGGCGCCGCCGGCCTCATAGGCCCGGGCCAGCGTCGGCACATCGAAATCCTCGCGGATCAGCCCGGCGCTGGGAGATGCGCGCTTGATCTCGGCGACCAAGCCATGGCCATCGGCGGCGGCGCGGGCAAGCGCCGCGCCGAAGCCCCGGGGCAGGCTCTGCGCTTCGGCCGCCTCGGCCATGTCACTTAGGGGGTGTTCGGCCTTGAGGCGCGCCACATCGGCGCGGCGTCTGTCGCAAATTTCGGCCAGGATGTCGCTCACGTGTCTTAGCCTTGGCTCGCGCGGTTGGTGATCTCGACCAGCTTGTCGAGGGTGGCCCGGGCCTTGCCCGACGCGATGGCCTCATTGCCGAGGGTGACGCCGGCCTTGAGGTCTCCCGCCTTGCCGGCCACGATAAGGGCCGCCGCCGCGTTCAACAGCACGATGTCACGGTAAGCCCCGGGGGCGCCGTCGAGCATGGCGCCCAGCGCCTTGGCATTGGTATCGGCGTCGCCGCCCTTGAGGTCCGCCGGCTTGGCGCGCCCGATGCCGGCGTCCTCGGGCGTGATCTCGAAGCAGGTGACCTCGCCGTCCTTCAATTCCGCCACATGGGATGTCCCGGTGGTGGTCAATTCGTCGAGGCCATCGGCGCCATGGACCACCCAGGCCCGTTTGGAACCCAGATTGCCCAGCACCCGGGCCAGGGGCTCGGTCCATTGCCGGTGGAACACGCCGACCAGCTGGCTTCGCGCATTGGCCGGGTTCGACAGCGGACCCAACAAGTTGAAGATGGTGCGGGTGCCGAGCTCGACCCGGACCGGGCCGACATGGCGCATGGCGCTGTGGTGGCGCGGCGCCATCAGGAAACCGATGTTGTTCGACCACAGGCATTCCTTGACCAGTTCCATGTCGGCATCGATGTTGACACCGAGCGCCGCCAGCACATCGGCCGAGCCCGACTTGGATGACAACGCCCGGTTGCCGTGCTTGGCGACGGGCACGCCCGCGGCCGCCACCACCAGGGCCGCGCCGGTGGAAATGTTGAAGGTCCCGGACGCATCGCCGCCGGTACCGCAGGTATCGATGGCGCCTTCGGGGGCGTCGATATGCAGGGCCTTGGCGCGCATGACCCGGGCGGCGCCGGAAATCTCATCCACGGTCTCGCCACGGACGCGGAGCGCCATCAGGAAGCCACCGATCTGTGACGGCGTGGCCTCGCCGGACATAATGATCTCGAAGGCCTGTTCCGCCTGTTGCGTACTCAGCTCACCGCCATCGGCGGTGAGGGCCAACAGGGCCTTGAAGGTATCTGCGTTGGTGGTCATGCCGCCTGGCTCCGGGGCCGGGACAGTTTGAGGAAATTCTCCAGCAACCGGTGGCCATGTTCCGAGGCGATGCTTTCAGGGTGGAACTGGACGCCATGGACCGGAAGGCTGGTGTGGGCGAGGCCCATGATGACGCCGTCATCGCTTTCGGCGGTGATCTCGAAGCACTCCGGCAGGGTTTCGCGTTCGACGACCAGGGAATGATAACGGGTGGCGCGGAACGGCGACGGGATGCCGTCGAACAGGGCATGGCCTGAATGGGTGACATCACTGACCTTGCCGTGCATGGGCTCCGGCCCGCGGACAATCTTGGCGCCGAAGGCCTGGCCCACGGTTTGATGGCCGAGACAGACGCCCAGCACCGGCACCGGCGGGGTCTGCCCGGCCGCCCGGGTGACGACATCGAGGGAAATCCCCGCCTTTTCCGGATCGCACGGGCCCGGCGACAACACGATGGCGTCGGCGCCGAGCTTGATCGCGTCGGCGGCCGCAAGCTGGTCGTTGCGCCGGACATCGACTTCGGCGCCGAGTTCACCGAGATAGTGGACCAGGTTGTAGGTGAAGCTGTCGTAATTATCTATTAGCAATATCATTACAAGGACTTGCCGCAAAAAGTTCATGTTGTATCGAAGCGATTGATACTTGTTATATCAGGTCCGGCCGGCGAATGGGAACCGGGGAAAGCCAGGATGGACTTGACCGATCCACGGCGGGAGGGAATAAAGACACCATGACCGAGCCCACCTGCCATCATCACGGCACTGCCCAGGCGCCAACCCAAAGCGCCGCAACCCACACCTGCCCGATGCATCCGGACGTCGCGAACGCCGGCCCCGGCATCTGTCCCGATTGCGGCATGGCGTTGGAGTCGACGGTGGTGCCGGGACTGAGCGGAGGCGCAACCTACACCTGTCCCATGCATCCAGAGGTCAGCCAATCGGAGCCCGGCGCGTGTCCCGATTGCGGCATGGCGCTGGAGTCGACTTCGATCCCTGGGACCAAGACCGTCTACACCTGTCCCATGCATCCAGAGGTCAGCCAATCGGAGCCCGGCGCGTGTCCCGATTGCGGCATGGCGCTGGAGCCGACTTCGATCCCCGGGACCGAGACCGTCTACACCTGTCCCATGCATCCAGACGTCATCTCCGATAGTCCCGGTGAATGTCCCGATTGCGGCATGGCGTTGGAGCCCAAGACCATCGCCGCCGAGGAACCCCCCAACCCGGAATTGGTCTACATGACCCGGCGCTTCTGGATAGCGCTGGTGCTGACGGCGCCCCTGGTGGCGCTGGCCATGGCCGAGATGGTGGCGGCATCATGGCTACACGGCCTGTTGCCGGGCCGGGTGCTGGCCTGGGCGCAATTGGCGCTGGCGACGCCGGCGGTGCTGTGGTGCGGTTGGCCGTTCTTCGTGCGCGGTTGGGTTTCGGTGGTAACCTGGCGGCTCAACATGTTCACCCTGATCGGCATGGGCACCGGCGTCGCCTATGTCTTCAGCACCGTGGCGGTGATGGCGCCGGGGCTGTTCCCGCCGTCGTTCCGCGGCCCCACGGGCGAGGTCGGGGTCTATTTCGAGGCCGCCGCCGTCATTGTCGCCCTGGTGCTGCTGGGCCAGATATTGGAACTGCGGGCGCGGTCGCGTACGTCCAATGCCATCCGCGAGCTTCTCAAGCTGGCGCCATCAACGGCGCGGGTGATCGGCGCGGACGGCAGTGAAAAAGATGTGGCGCTTGAGCTGATCAAGCCCGGCGACCGCATCCGGGTGCGCCCGGGTGAGAAGATCGCGGTCGACGGCACCGTGACCGAGGGCACGAGTTCGATCGACGAATCCATGGTCAGCGGTGAATCGATACCGGTGGAGAAGGGGCCCGGCGACTGGGTCACCGGCGCCACCGTCAACGGCACCGGCGGGCTGATCATGCGCGCCGAGCGGGTCGGCGCCGACACCCTTCTGAGCCAGATCGTGCGCATGGTGTCCGAGGCCCAGCGCAGCCGGGCGCCGATCCAGCGTATGGCCGATGTGGTGGCAGGCTATTTCGTGCCCGGCGTGGTCGCCACTGCCGTGATCACCTTCATCGTCTGGGCGCTGTTCGGCCCGGACCCGGCCTTGGCCTTCGCCCTGGTCAATGCGGTCTCGGTGCTGATCATCGCGTGCCCTTGCGCCTTGGGGCTGGCGACACCGATGTCAATCATGGTCGGCACCGGGCGCGGCGCCGGGGTGGGGGTGTTGATCAAGAATGCCGAGGCGCTGGAGATTTTCGAGAAGATCGACACCTTGGTGGTCGACAAGACCGGCACCCTGACCCAGGGCAAGCCCCGCCTGGTCGGCGTCGAGGACGCCACCGGCGGCGACGACAATGGGCGCGAGTTGTTGCGTCTCGCCGCCAGTCTCGAGAAGGGCAGCGAACATGCCTTGGCCGCCGCCATCGTCGCCGGAGCCGAGGCGCGCCATCTGCCCCTGTCCCAGGCGGAAGGATTCCAATCGGCCACCGGCAAGGGGGTGAGCGGCACCGTCGATGGCAAGTTGGTGATGCTGGGCAATGCCAGGATGTTCGAAGACGTTGGCATTGCCCTTGGCGATCTCACCGCCCGCGCCGAGGCCCAACGCGCCGACGGCTCAACGGTGATGTTCATCGCCGTCGATGGCGTCGCCGCCGGCACCGTCGCCGTCGCCGATCCCATCAAGGACACCAGCTTCGATGCGGTCAAGGCGCTGAAAGCCGACGGCGTCAGTCTGGTTATGCTGACCGGCGACAATGCCACCACCGCCCAGGCGGTGGGCGCCCGTCTCGGCATCGCCGATGTCCGCGCCGAAATCCTGCCCGATGAGAAGGGCGCCATCGTCAAGGAGTTGCAGGACCAGGGCCATATGGTGGCCATGGCCGGCGACGGCGTCAACGATGCGCCGGCCCTGGCCCAGGCCCATATCGGCATCGCCATGGGCACCGGCACCGACGTCGCCATGGAAAGCGCCGGCGTCACCCTGGTCAGGGGGGATTTGCGCGGCCTGGTGCGGGCGCGCCATCTGTCGCGGGCGACCATGCGCAATATCCGCCAGAACCTGTTTTTTGCCTTTGCTTATAATTTTCTAGGGATTCCTATCGCCGCCGGGGTGCTCTACCCGGTGTTCGGCTTGCTGTTAAGCCCGATCATCGCCGGGGCGGCCATGAGCCTGAGTTCGGTCTCGGTCATCGGCAATGCGCTCCGGCTTTCCAAGGTCGAGCTTTGAGAGTTTTGCCACCTATAGAAGGTTTCAAGCGTGGCGCTTTTCCCCTTTAAACGCGGCAAGAAAGCCGACCCGGAAGATTCCGAAGACGACGGCACCAGTCCGGCCCAGGCCGGGGAGGAAAATTCCGAAGACGATGGCGGTGGTGGCGAAGATAACGGTGCGGAAGGCTGGAATTTATCGCCAAAGCGGATGATGCTGATCGGTGGCATCACGGTTGGCGCCGCCATCGTCGGTATCGGCTTGGGCATCGGGCTCATCTTCGTGTTGGGGCCCCAGAGCGGAGATTCCCTCAGTAAAGCCCGCGTTGTAACCGACACGCCGGCCGCACCGCCACGGCCGTCAACCAGCCAGGGCATGCCGCGGGTGGTGTTCGAACATCCCGAACAGTTGGAACGCGAACCCATCCCCCACATCAAGCCAACCGCCAAGCCAGGCGCCGTTGAGGACGGCGACCAGCAGGCGGGGTTGCCGCCGCGCCTGCTTTCTCCCCCCGAGGCGCGAGAGGCGAAAAGCCTTCCACCATGGCAACGCAACGCCGTCCAGGTAAAGACAAGCCCGGATATGCCGATGATCAGCATTGTCATCGATGATCTTGGTATGAACCGCGCGGGGACGGCACGGGCCATAGCCTTCAAGGGTCCCCTGACATTGGCGTTCCTGCCCTATGCCGGTGATATCAAGCGCCAAATCTCCGCCGCGCGCCAAGCCGGCCATGAACTTTTGGTCCATGTCTCCATGCAGCCGGTGTCGCAAATCGAGAATCCGGGACCCAATGTGCTGACCGCCGATCTTGGCAATATTGAATTGTTGCGCCGCCTGCGCTGGGCGCTCGACCGTTTCGACGGCTATGTGGGTATCAACAATCATATGGGCAGCCGCTTCACCAGCTTTGAAGCCGGCATGGAAGTGGTGATGGGGGAACTCAGGGCCCGGGGCTTGTTGTTCCTCGATTCGCGCACCACCATCGGCAGCCTGGGGGTTTCCATGGCGCGGCGTTTGGGCGTACCTCATGCCCGGCGCCACATCTTCCTCGACAGCATATTGGATAGCGAAAACGTGGCCGCACGCTTGGCCGAGGTCGAGGCCGCGGCCTCCCAGGTGGGCTATGTGGTCGCCATCGGCCATCCCCACAACGTCACCCTCGACGCCCTGGCCGAGTGGTTGCCCGAGGTGACCAAGCGCGGCTTCCAACTGGTGCCGATTTCGGCCATCGTGCGCAAGGTCAAGAGCAAGAATTAAGGCGGGTTCACCTCAGCTTGCGGTCCGCAGCCGCGCGAGGCTTTCCTTGGGCCATAGCTCCGAGGCGTCATAGGCGGTCTCGAATGCGGGCACATCGGTTGGAATTTGGACCCAAGGCTGCTTGGATCTGGTCCAGATATGGGCCTGGGGTCTGATGACGCCGGTGTCGTCAAGGGTACCCGGTTTCAATGTCACCATACCGGGGCGGCCAGTGGATTTGTTCCACAGGCTTGAGCCGCAGCTGCCGCAGAAATAAATCCGTTTCACATTGCCACTATCGGCTTTGAGTTCGCCGGACATGGGCTCGCCCTTGGTGCAGCGTAATTGCCTGTCCTCGAAGAACATGGAAAGGACAAAGGCGCTGCCGGTCAGTTTTTGACAGTCGCTACAATGGCAGGCATGGGTGAAGAGGGGATCACCCTCGAGTTCATACCGAACCTCGCCACAGGCACAGCCGCCTTGTTTAACCTTCGTCATCTTAAACCCGATATGAATAAAAGGGCGAGGGGCCCCACATCAGAGACCCCGTTTTCATCATTGGCGTCGGTGAGCCCGTTTAGAATAGAATGGCGATATAGGTAAAGCGAAATCCGAGGGAACGCCGCCGATGATCGATGTCTATTCCTGGACCACGGGGAACGCCCGCAAGGTCTATCTCATGCTGGAGGAAACCGGACTTGCCTACCGGGTCCATCCCATCGACATCAACAAGGGCGACCAATTCACCCCCGAATTCCTCGAGATCAGCCCCAACAACAAGATTCCGGCCATCATCGACCAGGACGGGCCCGGCGGTACGCCCTATGCGATGTTCGAATCCGGCGCCATCCTGATCTATCTGGCGGAAAAGACTGGCCAATTCCTACCCGGGGCCGACCGCGCCCGGCTCGATGTCCTACAGTGGCTGATGTTCCAGATGGGCGGCGTCGGCCCGATGTTCGGCCAGGCCGGCCATTTCGTCTCCCGCAAGGACAAGCCGGGGATGGAATATGGCCTGGAGCGCTACGTCAAGGAAGCGGCGCGGCTGTTTGGCGTCATGGACCGCCGCTTGGGGGAGAGCGAATATCTCGGCGGGCCGGACTACACCATCGCCGACATCGCCACCTTCCCATGGTGCCAGGATTCGGAAAAACGCGGCGTCGATTACCGCGACTATCCCAACTTCGCGCGCTGGTTCGACACCATCGCCACCCGCGACGCGGTGAAGGCGACCGACGCGGTGGCGGAACGGATGCGCCAGGCCCGGGCGGCGGAGTCGGGGGCTCGTAGGTGGGGGACTAGGCCTCGGCCAGGATCTTGTCGCGCTCGGGATTGAAGCG